>DATGHB010000276.1:0-2915 GCA_035308265.1 Roseiarcus sp. | reverse complement strand
GAGGGAGAACTGGACCAGAAAGATATAGAATCCGACACCGGCGAGGCAGGCTTCGGCGATGATCTCGCGTGAGCCGAACCAGTCCAATGTCTCGCCGCGATCGAGCATCATCTGCAACGCGCCGATGCCGAGCGAGAGCGTCAGAAAGCCCAGCCAGGAGAACGGCACGTCGTCGCGCGTCGGCGTCTCGCGCAGGAAGGCGCCCAGGCCCAACACGGTCAGAATGCCGAACGGCAGATTGACGAAGAACACCCAACGCCAGGAATAATTGTCGGTCAGCCAGCCGCCGAGCGTCGGCCCCATGATCGGACCGAGCATCACGCCCATGCCCCAGATCGCCATGGCCGAGCCGCGCTTCTCAGCGGGGAAGATGTCGAGCATCACCGCCTGGCTCAGCGGCACCAGCGCGGCGCCGAACACGCCCTGCAACAGCCGGAAGCCGACCATTTGCTCGATCGTCTGCGCGATCCCGCACAGCATCGAAGCCACCGTGAAACCGGCGGCGCAGACGATGAACAGCTTTTTGCGGCCGAACCGCATGGCGGTCCAGCCGAGCGGCGAGGTCATGATCGCGGCGGCGACGATGTAGGAGGTCAGGACCCAGTTGATCTGATCCTGGGTCGTCGACAGCGAGCCTTGCATATAGGGCAAAGCGACGTTGGCGATCGTGGTGTCGAGCGCCTGCATGATGGTCGCCATCATGATGCAGACGGTGATCAGCCACTTGAGCGTCGGCGAGATCGTCTCGTAGAGCGGCGGGGCGGGCGCGGCCGGGCTCATCGAATGACCGCGGTCCTCGCGCCGAGCAGCGTGTCGACGTAGCCGACCACCCAGTCCTTGAGTCCTTCAAGCGTGCCGGCAAGCGTCCGGGTGCGCCCGGTGTCGATGGTGAGATAGGCGCTCATGCCTGCTCTCAAGCCCGTCGTGTCCTCATGCGGATCGAAACAGAAGCGCAGCGGCACGCGCTGGACGACCTTGACCCAGTTGCCGGTCGCGTTCTGCGGCGGCAGAATCGCAAACTGCGCCCCGGTGCCCGGCGCGATCGAGCAGATCGCGCCCTTCCACTCCCGGCCCGGGAACGTGTCGACGCTCACCGTCGCCGGCAGGCCGGCATGGACGTATGTCAAGTCCGATTCCTTCGGATTGGCGTCGACCCAGAGCCCCGTGTTGGCGACGATCGCGAACACCGGCTGGCCGGCCGCCGCCACCCGTCCGAGCTCGATCTGCGGCACCTGGGTCGCGACGCCGTCGATCGGCGCGAGCACCCTGGCGTTGCGCAGATTGCGTTCGGCGTCGTCGACCGCGGCGCTCGCCTGCATGTAGTCGGGGAACTGGTCGATCGTGGCGCCGGGTCCGCCGCCGAGCTTCACCTTGACCGTATCCTGCTGCTGGCGCACGAATTCGAGCAGTTGCTTGGCCTGAATCAGGGCGGCCATCGAGGTGTCGCGGTCGGCGACCGTGCCGGAGCGCGAGATGGCGAGATTGTTCTTGCGGTCGTAGTCCGCCTGGCGCACCTGCACCGCATCCTCGCCCATTTTGATCTGGTCGATGTTGCTCGCATACGAGGACTTCAGATTGGCGAACTCGACCTTCGCCGCCTCGAGCTTGCCTTTGGCGAGGGCGAGCGCGATCTCGTAAGGCTTGGGGTCGATGTCGAACAGCGGATCGCCGACCTTGACCTTCTGACCCTCGACCACGTGGATGGCGACGATCGCGCCAGTGACCTGCGGCGTGATCAGCGACTTGTCGGCGCCGACATAGGCGTTGTCGGTCGAGACATAGCGGCCGCTTCCCAGCCACCAGGCAAAACCGAGCGCAAGCGCGACAAGCGGGATGACGACAAGCATGACGAAGCGGCTCACGCGCCGCTTGCGCTTGACGACGATCGGCGCCTCCGCCGCCGTCGGCTGCGGGGCGGCTTGCGGACCAGGCGCGGGCGTTCGCGCCGGCGCGAACTGGATCGGCTGCGCGGGCTGCCCGGCGCCGGAGGGCGACGTCGACTTTGGCGGTGTAAACGGCAACGGCTGCGCCGCCTGAGGCCCGGCGGGCGCGTCCTCCTGCGCGGGATCCCGCCCGGCGGCCGGCTTGGGTTGGGTCACTTGGATTCAGCTCCCGCGGTCAATTCGTGCTTGAGATTGGCTTTGATGGTCCTCAGGCCATCGTGCATGGCGCGGACGGTCGATTCCTCGAGCCCCGCCAGCGCGCGTCCCATCAGGTCCTCGGCGAGCGCGCCGAGGTCG
Source organism: Roseiarcus sp. (assembly GCA_035308265.1). Taxonomy (GTDB): domain Bacteria; phylum Pseudomonadota; class Alphaproteobacteria; order Rhizobiales; family Beijerinckiaceae; genus Roseiarcus. The sequence goes on along the minus strand of DATGHB010000276.1, from coordinate 675 downwards.
ACGAGCGCAGGCTCCGCCTTGTCGGTGAGGTAGAGACGGTGGGCGCGCCGGTCGGTGGCGTCGTCGCGCCGCTCGACCAGGCCCGCCAGGCTCAGCTTGTCGATCAGGCGTCCGAGCGTGATCGGCGCGAGGTCGAGCGCCTCAGCCAATTCGCTCTGCTTGACGCCTTCGCAGCGCTGCAGGCGCGACAGCACCGCCCACTGGGCGCGGGTGGTCCCGAGTTCGCGCGCCCGCTGGTTGGAATAGGTCCGAAGCAGCCGGGCGACGTCATGGAGGGCGAATCCCAGTTCGCGGGCGGGAGAAACGGGTCGTTTTTGAGCAAGTGATAACATAAGCATGCTTATAATATAGTGAGTTGGCTTATGCAAGGCGTCGGGCGAAAATAAGTCGCGATCCGGCGCCGCAGCCGCCGCACGACGCGAGAAGCGCGAACCTAAAGGGGGCCGTAAGGCACTGAAAATACTGGGGGCGAGAACCTAAAAGGAACCTAGCGGCCGGGGCGCCCGCTTGGCCGGCGCCTATCAGCTCCCCCGATAGGTCGAATAGCTCCACGGCGAGACGATCAGGGGCACGTGATAGTGGGCTTTTGGATCGGCGACGGCGAACCGGATCGGGATGACGTCAAGGAACGGCGGGTCGGCCAGCTCTGCGCGCATCTTGCGGAAATAGTCGCCA
>DATGHB010000275.1:0-6888 GCA_035308265.1 Roseiarcus sp. | reverse complement strand
AGGGGCCGCGTTCGGCGGCCCTCTCCCGTTCGCCGCAGCGCCGGAGCGAATCCTACTGGATGATTTCCACGACCCGCCTGGTCGACGGATCGACCAGCACAGGCTCGTTGTCGACCACCGTGTATTCGTAGGTGGTCACGCCGTATTCGGGAGGCACCGGATAGAGTGTGACGCCCTCGGCGGGCAGGACGTCGCCGACAACGACCCGCGGATGGTCGGGCCATACGTAGGAAGGAATGCGCTCCTCGACGACGTAGTGGTGAAATCGCGGCGCGTTCGCGCCGGTCAGCCCGCCGACCAGCCCGGCGGCCGCGTCGACTGGCGCGCCCACAACTGCGCCGACCGCGCCTCCGACCGCGCCGCCAACCGCGCCGACCGCGCCGCCGACGGCGCCGCCCGCGCGTTCGCCCTCGCGGGCTGGGGCATTTTGGGAATGAGCCGCAACCGGCAATCCGGTGAGCAGAAGTGCGACAATGAGGGATCTGGACAACATCTCAACCTCCAACATGACGCAGGGCGCCGAGTCCGGCACTTGGCTAAGCTCGGCGACGGTGAGCGATCAAAACGCCTCCCAGTCGTGGCCTCTCCAATAGCCGCGCCCGGGATGTTCACGCCAAACGTAATGCTCGCTTTCTCTCCAGCGCCAGTCATCCGGATGGATAACTATGCCGGCCGAAGGCGGATAGGCGTAGTCCTCGTGGACATGCCAGCAATCACCGTCACCGTTGCAAACAATTCGCGCTGAGGCGCTCAGCGAAGAGAAGCCCCACAGCGCCAAAACGGCGACCGGCATCATCGCCAGTTTCGTGGCAGTGTTCATCGCATTCCTCCGTTGTGCGGACAGAGTTGCAGAAACGCCAGGGGCGCCGGAAGGTTCCCGCGTTTTCGACTTCCGGATTGAATTCGAGACCTGCGCTCCGGTCGAAAGCAGTTCACGCTGATCGGGCTCTTGCGTCTGGAGGCCGGCCTTGACTTGGGCAGGACCCGCGCCGATCGTTTCGCCGCTCAACCGTTCCGGAAACCCGTCATGGCGCTGAAACTCATCCTCGCCAACAAGGCCTATTCATCATGGTCGCTGAGGCCCTGGATCTTGCTTGCGCAACTCAAGATCCCGTTCCAGGAAGTGGTCATTCCGATGGACCAGCCCGACACGCGCGCGAACATGCTCAAATATGCGCCGACGGGAAAGTGCCCATCCCTCGAGGACGGCAAGATCGCGATCTGGGAATCGCTCGCGATCGTCGAATATGTCGCCGAGGCCTGTCCGGAAAAGGCGGTCTGGCCGAAGGGCAAGGCGGCGCGCGCTCATGCCCGATCGCTGGCCAGCGAAATGCATGCCGGGTTCCAGGCGCTGCGACAAGAGTGTCCGACCAATTTCCGCAGGCCCGTCAGGGCGATTGCGCTGAGCAGCGAAGCTCGCGCCGATGTCGAGCGCATCGAAGCGGCTTTCGCGCACGCGCGCGCGACATACGGCAAGGGCGGACCGTTTCTGTTCGGGCGCTTCTCCGCCGCCGACGCCATGTTCGCGCCGGTGGTCAACCGCTTCCACGTCTACGACGTTCCGGTGTCCAGGCCGACCCGCGCTTATATGGAGACGATCATGGCGCTCCCGGCGTGGAAGGCGTGGATCGCCGACGCTCACGCCGAGCCTTGGCGGATCGAACGCTATGAAGCCATTTGACGAGACCCGAAGCCGTTGACTCTGCCGAACCAGAACCCCAGCGCGGTACGCGCGCGACAACGCAGGGCGAGACACCCTCGCGCCCGGGTCCGGGATCTGGCGGGGCGGCGGATCATCGCCGAGGGCCTCGAGCGCAACATCTGGACCGACCTCTATTTCAACGCCATGACCATGTCGTGGCCGGCGTTCGTCGCGACCCTGGCGGCGGCCTTCCTCGCCCTCAACTTCGTTTTCGCCTTCATCTACGCCCTGGGAGAGGCGCCGATCGCCAACGCGCGCGAGGGCAGCCTCGCGGATCTCTTCTTCTTCAGCGTTGAGACGACGTCGACCGTCGGCTACGGCGACATGCATCCGCAGACGATCTACGGTCACGTCGTGGCCACGGCCGAGAACTTCACCGGGCTTCTGTTGCTCGCGGTGATGACCGGCCTCGTGTTTGCGCGCTTCGCTCGCCCCCGCGCGCGCATCATTTTCGCCAAATATCCGGTCTTAACTCAGCACAATGGCGTGGCGACGCTCATTTTCCGCATGGCCAACGCGCGAAGCAACTTCATCACCGAGGCGACCGCGAAGCTCTGGATGTTGCGTCCGACCGTCTCTGAGGAGGGCAAGCAGCTGGTCGGCTTCGAGCGCCTGCGGCTCATCAAGTCGGAAAACCCGACCTTTGCGCTCAGCTGGACGCTGTTCCATCCGATCGACGAGCAGAGTCCGTTGTTCGGGCAGGATGAAGACACGCTTGCCGCGAGCGAGAGCAATTTCGTCGTCAGCATCGTCGGCTTTGACGAGGCCTCCGGGCAAATGGTGCGCGCGCGCGACGTTTTTGCGCCCCAGGACGTACGCTTCGGCCACGAATACGTCGACTTCGTCTGGGTCGACGAGCAGGGCTTGCGCCACATCGACTATGCGAAGATCGACGAGACCAGACCCGTCCCGTCATCCGGCGCGGGAGCGGATGATCCGCCATCGCCGGCGGGGCCGGCGATGGAACCCGCCGGGGCCGGCGACGAGACGGAAGAGGAGCGGCGATGACGCCCTTCCGTAGAGTTCGGCGGCGGCATGACCAAGACGATATGTTGCAAATAAACAACAACTTACGTGCTCTTGCGGAAGCCAAGCATTCGCTCGATAAAATTATAGAATCGGCAATGGATTTACCCGCAATGTCCCGGGTGAACAACGACAACAATAATTGGGCTTCCGCAAGGTCTGCGGCTGGGATCAGGGAAAAAGCACGCGATGGCGCGAATAAAGAGCACGTTGACCGCGAAGAGCGGCGACGGCGAGAGCAACGCGGCCGAATGGCGGAGGCTGGTTGACGAACTCAACCAGCGCCGGCGCGCCGCCGCCGAGGGCGGCTCGATGAGGGCGCGCGAACGCCATGTCGGGAGGGGCAAGCTGCTCACCCGCGAACGGGTCGCGGGCCTGATCGATCCCGGCTCGCCCTTTCTCGAGATCGGCGCGCTCGCCGCCTTCGACATGTACGAGGGCGACGTCCACGGCGCCGGGCTGGTGACGGGAGTGGGCCTCATCGACGGCCGCGAGGCGATGATCATCGCCAACGACCCGACGATCAAGGGCGGCGCGTATTATCCGATGACGGTCAAGAAGCATCTGCGCGCGCAGGAAATCGCGGCGGAGAACCGTCTCCCCTGCGTCTATCTGGTCGACTCGGGCGGCGCCAATCTGCCTTACCAGGCCGAGGTCTTCCCCGACCGGGAGCATTTTGGCCGGATCTTCTTCAACCAGGCGCGCATGTCGTCGGCCGGAATCGCCCAGATCGCGGTGGTCATGGGATCCTGCACCGCGGGCGGCGCCTATGTGCCGGCGATGTCGGACGAGACGATCATCGTCGACAAGCAGGGCACGATCTTTCTGGCCGGGCCCCCGCTGGTGAAGGCGGCGACCGGCGAAACGGTGAGCGCCGAAGACCTCGGCGGCGGCGACCTGCACACTCGCGTATCGGGCGTGGCGGATGCGCTGGCGAGCGACGATGCGCATGCGCTCGCGCTCGCCAGGCGCGCGGTCGCCACGCTCAACCGTGCGCCGAAGCGCGCGATCGATTGGGCGGAGCCGGTCGAGCCCGCCTATCCGGCCGAGGAGCTCGAGCGTGTGGCGCCGGTCGACCTTCGTCAGCAGGTCGACGCGCACGAAATCATTGCCCGCCTTGTCGACGGGTCCGAGTTCGACGAATTCAAGCCGCGCTACGGCGCAACCCTGGTCACTGGTTTTGCCCGCCTGTCCGGCATGCTGATCGGAATCATCGCCAGCAATGGCGTGCTCTTCTCCGACAGCGCGCTTAAAGGGACGCATTTCATCGAACTCTGCGTCCAGCGCGGCGTGCCGATGCTGTTTTTGCAAAACATCTCGGGCTTCATGGTCGGCGAGCGCTACGAAGCGGGGGGCATCGCCAAGGACGGCGCCAAGCTTGTGACCGCGGTCGCCTGCGCCAACGTGCCCAAGATTACCCTGATCGTCGGCGGCTCCTTCGGCGCCGGCAATTACGGCATGTGCGGTCGCGCATACTCTCCGCGCTTTCTGTTCATGTGGCCGAACGCCCGCATCAGCGTGATGGGCGGCGAGCAGGCGGCGAGCGTCCTGGCGACGCTGAGGCGCGATGCGTTCGAGGCGCAGGAGCGCGAATGGCCGAAAGCCGACGAGGAGGCGTTCAAGGCCCCGATCCGGGCCAAATACGAGGCCGAGGGGTCGCCCTATTACGCCACCGCCCGGCTCTGGGACGACGGCATCGTCACGCCTCGGGAAACGCGGCGGGTTCTGTCGCTGGCGTTTTCGGCGACGCTCAACGCGGGGGTTGAGCCGACCCGGTTCGGGGTCTTTCGTATGTAGGCTTTGGGTGCGGTGGGGTTGGGGAGCGTAAGAAACAAATGGGAGTGCCGAGTTTTCAGCAACTCATGTTGCCGACGCTGCAGACGATCGGGCAGCGTTATGATGAGATCAGCATTTCGGGGCTGGAGGACGAGGTCGGCAAAGCCCTCAAGATTTCCTCCGAGGACCGGCGGCTCAGGCTGCCGAGCGGCAATCAGACGCTGTTCGCCAATCGCCTCAACTGGGCGAGGTCCTATCTGTCGAAGGCGGGTCTGATCGAGTTGCCCCGGCGCGGCTATTGCCGCGCGACCGACCGGGGCCGCGACCTGCTCGCCGAGGGGATAAGCGAGATCGACCTCGGAACGCTCGAACGCTATCCGGAATTCGTCTCGTGGCGGTCCCAGGGCAAGGGCGAGGCGGTCGAGGAAACCGGGTCGAGGGACGAGGCGGAGGAGTCGATCGCTTCGAGTTTCGAGCTCCTCAACGCCGAGCTGGCGCGCGACATCGTTGGCCGCGTGCATGCGTTCAGTCCGGCCTTCTTCGAGCGCCTCATCATCGACCTTCTCTTGCGCATGGGCTACGGCGGCGGACGGGTAGAGATGGGGAGGGCGCTGGGCCGGGTCGGCGACGGCGGGGTGGATGGCGTCATCAAGGAGGACGAGCTAGGCCTCGACGTCGTCTACGTCCAGGCCAAGCGCCTCGATCCCAACAAGGGCGTGCCCTTGGGCGAAGTGCGCGATTTCGTTGGCGGCCTCGAGGGCCATCGGGCGAGCAAGGGCGTCCTGGTCACCACCTCGTACTTTCCCTCAACCGCTTACGACTTCATCACCCGGGTCTCGAAGCGCGTCGTGCTGATCGATGGTCAGGGACTTGCCAACCTGATGATCCGCCATCGTGTCGGCGTCCGGGTCAAGGACGTTTACGAGGTGCGCAAGATCGACGAGGCCTATTTCGTCGAATAGCGCGGCGCCGCGCAGGCGAAGGCGCGGTTATGCGCCGGACTTTCGCTTCGACGCAGACTGCGAGCCTATACGTGAGCGTCTAAGGAGGAGACTTTCGAGCACGGCGGCCAGCGCGATCTGAATAGCGGAGGCGATAAGCGGGCGGGCTTGGTTTCCGCCAGGAACACCAACGATGATGTTCTCAATCCGCCTTTCGATCTCGTCCGACAGTTTTTCCGCTCCCGCTACAACCTGCGCTTGGGCCGTCCCGACGAACTCTTGCCTTTTCGCCTCGGCCCGCTGCCGAAGCACCTTGGTCGCGGAATCGACAAGCGATGAAGACGATTCCGTCAAAGGCGAACTGAGGCTCGCAAGGGTCTCTCTTCGGGCTCGCCCTCCAACCGCCGACAATGTCCACAGCGCGATCCCCAATCCAATGATCGCGGTCGGAATCGGATGACGCCTGCCGGCAAAGTCAAGGGCGCCCGACCACGACAAATCCGCCACGCCGACCCGCGAAGCCGCTTCGGAGGCCAGATTCGAGGGCGCCAAATTGAACCGCAACTGGTCAATCGTCGCGCCCATCTCTCCTCTCAGCCGATTGGCCTGCGCTTCGTAGTCGCTTGAACTCGAAACGTTCGCACTCACGGCTCGAGCCCTCCAAAAAGTGACGAGATCTGTGAGATGCTCTTCGCCGGAAGAAGCCGCGACGGCTTGAGACCGCGGGCGCCCGCCCATACCAGGACCAAGCCCGCGGCGATCAACGCCAATGCGAGAATGAGAAAGGCGAGATCGAGTGGAACGCCGAAGCGCGCCAACAACAGACCGAACGCCACGATGATAAAACCAAGACCAACGGGAAGCAGAATCAGGCCGGCGGCCAACGCAATCAGGCTGGATACAACCAGGCCGCCGCGCTCGCTAATCTCCGCTCGAACCAGCGAGAGCTCCACCCGCGCCAGTTGCTGACTTTGGCGCACGAGGTCAAGAAGCAGCTCGATCGTCGGGCGCATCGGCTAGCTCATCTTGCCACTCGTTGCGGCGACGGTCGGCGCGCCCATGAGCGGTCCGGAGATGGGTTCTTGCGCGAACAGGAAGAAGACCGATGCGCTGGCGCCGGCGACGCCGGAACGGCGGCGTTTCGGATCGCAATCTCAACCTGTTCCCGCGCGAGGCCGCCGATCACATCGCTCATCGCGGCTAACTGCGGGTCAGAAGCGCGAGCACGAGGCCGGCCGAAAACGCGATACCCACTGCGGCGAGCGGATTCTTGCGAATGGCGGCGCTCAACTGCTCGGTCGCTTGCGACAACTCCTCGCTGCTTGCGAGGCGGTCGCGGCCCTGCTGGTAGAGGTCCGACGCCGCCGCGGCGGCTCTTGCGCCGACCTCATCGAGATGGGCCTGCGAAACGATTCCCTTGGCGCTTTCCAGCGCTTGTTGCGC
>DATGHB010000274.1:0-7483 GCA_035308265.1 Roseiarcus sp. | reverse complement strand
CGTCATCGCGAGGAGCGCGCATAGGGCGTCGAGAGACGACGATTCGGCTCGAACGCATCTTTCTCTGGACGGCCTCGTCGGTCAGACGGCGCGGGCCAGGCGCGCCGGAGATTACGCGGATTACGGTGACAGCTTACCAATTCACTATTTGCCGCATCCGCCGTACGGCTCCAATGCGGGATGGAGCGGGCGCAGTGGCCGATGAGGGAATTGAGTAAACTGGTGTTGACAAAATCAGAATCATCATTTACGATTTTCACAATCGCACGAGTCGCCTCGCGCTGGCGCCGGGCGAGCGACGGCCAAAGAGGCGGAATGGATGGTTGGAGCGTGGTTCGTACAACCTGAAAGGCGGGTGCGAAGGGAGCGGGAATTTTTTATTTGAATCGGCCGTAACCCATTGAAAAGTCCGGATTCGGAAAAATAAGCGCTAGTAAACGCCAGCTATTTTGCTGGCATTTACTGGCGTCTAAGCGGATTTTACTGGCGTTTGCTTTCGAGAGATGCGCGCCCCGGTTGTATTAACCCGCCGAACGGTCAGGGGATCTCCATGCCGTCCTCGTAGCGCGCATGGGCCGAGCGCATGGTCACCAGTTCCTCGGCGGCGGTCGGATGGACGGCGACGGTCGCGTCGAAGTCCGCCTTGGTCGCGCCCATGGTCATCGCGACCGCGACGAGCTGGATCATCTCCCCGGCCTCGCCTCCGAGGATATGCGCCCCGACCACCCGCTGCGTCGCCCCGTCGACGATGAGCTTCATGATCGTGCGCTCGGGCGCGCCAGACACGGTCGCCTTGAGCGGCCGGAAATCGGTCTTGTAGACGTCGACCCTGGGGAACCGCCCGAGCGCCGCCCGCTCCGTCAGCCCGACCGCGCCCAGTTCCGGGGTGCCGAACACCGTGCTCGCGATCGTGTCGTAGCGGATCGGCGCCGCGCCCGGCCCGAACAGCCGGTCGGCCACGGCGTGCCCCTCGCGAATGGCGACCGGGGTCAGGTCGACCCGGTGGGTGGCGTCGCCGATGGCGTGAATCGACGGCACGTTCGAGGTCAGGTTCTCGTCGACCTTGACCGCCCCGTGCGCGGCGCTGAGCTCGACCCCGGCCGCCTCGAGGCCGAGGCCCGTGGTGTCGGGCAGGCGCCCGGTCGCGATCAGAACCTGGTCGGCTTCGATCGCCGCGCCGTCCGACAGCGTCACCCGCAATGCGCCGTCGGGCCCCTTCTCGATTCTCGTGGGCAGCGAGCCGAACCGGAAGGCGACGCCCGCCTTGGCCATCGCGTCGCGCATGCCGTTACGCATGTCGTCGTCGAAGCCGCGCAGGACGTTCTGCCCGCGCATGACCTGGGTGACCGCGGCCCCCAGGCGCTGGAAGAGCGAGGCGAACTCGACCGCGATATAGCCGCCGCCGACCACCAGAAGCCGGCGCGGAAAGGCCTCGAGATCGAAGATCTCGTTCGAGGTGATCGCGTGCTCGAGCCCCTCGACGCCAGCCGGCATGACGGGGCGCGAGCCGCAGGCGATCAGGATATGGCGGGCGGAAATCTCCGAACTGTCGGCAAGCCGAACGGTGTGGGGGTCGACGACTATCGCGCGCTGTTCGATCAGCTTTGCCCCGCTCCGGGCCATATTGTCACGGTAGGCGTCGCTGAGCCGCGTGATTTCCTTTTCCTTGGCCGCAACGAGGGTCGGCCAGTCGAACCTGGGCTCGCCGACGTTCCAGCCGAACGCCGCCGCGTCGCGGAAGTCGTCGGCGAAGCGGCTGGCGTAGACATAGAGCTTCTTCGGGATGCAGCCCCGAATGACGCAGGTGCCCCCGATCCGGCTCTCCTCCGCCACCAGCGTCTTCGCGCCGTGACCGGCGGCGATGCGGGCCGCTCTGACGCCGCCCGAGCCCGCGCCGATGACAAAGAAATCGACGTCGAACGCCATTCGCTGACCTCTCCGTCGCTCGAAGGCGAGCCTAGGCAGGACCTAGAAATCGACCCCCTTCTTCTTCATCTCCTGGCGGGCGCGCACCAGGATGTCGGTCGACAGCTTTTCGCGCCAGGCGCCGGTGACGTCGGAAAGCTTCTGGAGAAAGACCGGGGTGACCTGGACGTATTTCTGCCCCGAAGGGCTGTCGAAGAAAGCCGCGACGTCGGTGATCTCCTTCTCCGACATTAGCGACGCGAGCAGCGTCGCCGCCTGGTCGTAAGTCTGCTTGGCGGTCTGGTCGAACTCGGGCTGGATCGCCTTGAGAGTCGCGCGCAGCGAATCCTTGATTTCCGGCCGGGTCCGGGTGACGTTGGTTTCCAGCTCCGCCATCATGCGCGGAACGACGATCGCGATCGATTCCTTGAGGCCGATAACGCCGAGGATCTTGTCCGCGGCGGCGAGGGCGGCGGGCGAAGGCTGCGCTAACGGCGCGGCGGCGGCCGGCGCTGGCGCCGCAGGGACTTGAGCCGCGGGTGGCGTCGTTTCGGCCGCCCCCGCCGGCGCGCTCAAGACGGCGAACAGAACGAGGGCGAGACGGCCTTTCGCTATTGCGGCGCGGGCGGGCATGAACAACTCCTGAGGGGTGACTTCGATTCAGTTGAGGTCGCCAAGAACTTCCACGCCCTTGTCACCTGCGATGATCGCCGCGCGCGCAAGGCCGATGAAGAGCCCGTGCTCGACGATTCCGGGGATCGACGACAGGACTTGGCTCAAGGCTTCCGGCTCTCCGATGGGCCCAAGCGAGCAGTCAAGAATATAGTGTCCCCCGTCGGTGACGAAGGCCGAGGCTCCGCCGCGCAGGCGCATGGACCCAGTGAAGCCGAGCTCTGCGAAGGCGCGCTCGATATGACGCCTCGTCGCCGCGAGGCCGAAAGGAACGACCTCGATCGGCAAGGGAAAGGCGCCGAGTCGCGCGACCAGCTTGGTCGAATCGGCGATGACCACCATCCGCTTCGACGCGGCGGCAACGATCTTCTCGCGTAGCAGCGCCCCGCCGCCGCCCTTGATCAGCCGGAGTTCGGGATCGATTTCGTCGGCGCCGTCGACCGTCAAATCGAGTTCCGGAATTTCGTCCAGGGTCCCAAGCGGAATGCCGAGCGCCTTCGCCTGCCTGGCCGTCGCCTCGGACGTCGCCACGCATTGGATGTCAAGACCCGCTTTGACTCGTGCGCCCACGAGATCGACGAAGGCGTGCGCCGTCGTTCCGCTGCCGAGGCCGAGCTTCATCCCCCGCCTCACCAATTCGACCGCCCGCCGGGCCGCCTCCAGCTTTCGTCGGTCCTTGTCCTCCGTGGCGGTCATTGCGCTCATTCGCTCTCGCTGGCGGGAACCTCGTCGCGCCTCGCCACACGCGGCGACGCCGTGGAAAGCGTGGCTTTACCGGGTGACGAGAGGGAAGGCAATTCCCTCAGGATATGCTTCCTCGCGCCGCATCGGCTTACCCGCGCGCCGCGGCGAGCGCGTCCTCGAACGTGCGCAAGCCGGTCGTCGGCACGTTGACGAGCACCGCCATGTTGCCGGGCTTATGCTGGTTCCTCCACATCTTGGTGTGAGCAACCGGGATCCGGTCCCACGGAAACACTTCCGACATGCACGGATCGATCCGCCGGTCGATCACGAACTTGTTGGCCGCGGAGGCCTGCTTGAGATTGGCGAAATGGGAGCCCTGGATCCGCTTCTGCCGCATCCAGACAAAGCGGGCGTCGAAGCTGATATTGAAGCCGGTCGTGCCGGCGCAGAACACCACCATACCGCCGCGCTTCACCACGAAGCACGAGACCGGAAATGTCTGCTCGCCCGGGTGCTCGAAGACGGTGTCGACGTCCCGCTTCTCAGTGATGTTCCAGATCGCCTTGCCGAACTTGCGGGCCTCCGCCATGTAGGCGGCGTACTCGGGCGAGTTGACCTTGGGAAGCTGACCCCAGCAATTGAACTCCTTGCGGTTGACGACGCCCTTGGCGCCGAGCGACATCACATAGTCGCGCTTCGCCTCGTCCGAGATCACGCCGATGGCGTTCGCGCCGGCCGCCGCGCAAAGCTGGACGCCGAACACCCCCAGGCCTCCCGAGGCGCCCCAGACCAGCACGTTGTCGCCGGGTTTGAGCCGATGCGGCTCGTGGCCGAACAGCATGCGATAGGCGGTGGCGAGGGTGAGCGTATAGGAGGCCGCCTCCTCCCAGGTCAGGTGCTTTGGGCGCGCCATCAGCTGCCGGTCCTGCACCCGGCAGAACTGGGCGAACGAGCCGTCCGGCGTCTCGTAGCCCCAGATGCGCTGGGACGCCGAGAACATCGGATCGCCGCCGTTGCACTCCTCGTCGTCGCCGTCGTCCTGGTTGCAATGAACGACGACTTCGTCGCCGACCTTCCAGCGCTTGACCTTGGAGCCGACCGCCCAGACGATCCCGGACGCGTCGGAGCCCGCGATGTGATAGGGATTCTTGTGGACGTCGAGCGGCGACACCGGCTCGCCGAGCGCGGCCCAGACGCCATTGTAATTGACGCCGGCCGCCATCACCAGGACCAGCACGTCGTGGCTGTCAAGGGTCCAGGTCGGCACAACCTCGACCTGCATCGATTTTTCCGGCGGTCCGTGCCGGTCCTTGCGCACGACCCAGGCGTACATTGACGCCGGCACGTGACCCAACGGGGGAATCTCGCCGATCTCGTAGAGATCCTTGATCTCAGCCGCAACAAGCGGCCCCTCGCCGGCGGAGTGCGTGTTCATGGTTCCCTCATGGGGCGTGGCGCGCTGGATTGGGCCTCGTTGTTGCGCCGCACAATCAACCATTGCGCCGGAGCGCGGGAAAATCAATCCGGCTTTGGTCAACGGTTTTGCATGGATGCGGTGGAATTTACGCCCCATCAGGAAATCGCGCGTAAACAAAACGGATCGGCCGCGGACATTGCGCGGTCGAAGCGGGACGAAGGACCTGCGGCAATGTCGAGCTGGCCCTTGTGGCAATGGGTTCAAAATCTCGAGGGTTTCGACTTTGCCGCGTTCCTGTTGAGCGTAGCGGTCGCGTTCTTTGCTGTCGGTTTTGCGATCGACTACCTCGTCGGGCGCTATGGAATGGGACCCTACTGGAACGCTTTCTATGCGACGATCGGCGCCTACGCGGGCCTCTGCGTGCGCGATTGGTGGCTTCAACCCTATGCCGCCCATGAGCCTTATTTGACTGCCATCGCGGTCGCCGGCGGATTATTGACGACGGTTGTGACGGCGAGCGCGGTCGCCAATCGCTGAGCTTCCGGGCTGGCCGCGTCTTTCCGGGAGACTGCCGCCCCGTCTGGCGTCTCACAGCCTTTTCTGTGATTGTGCCCTGCACAAAGCCTTTGGCGCCGGCGAAGGCCGCGCCGGACGGGGCCCAAGCGAGGCGATCATGGCCGAGGCGAACGGACGAGCGACCGTGGCGGGTCGCGACAAGCCCTGGATCTTCCGCACCTATGCCGGCCATTCGACCGCGCGCGAGTCGAACGCGCTTTATCGCCAGAACCTGGCCAAGGGGCAGACCGGCCTCTCGATCGCCTTCGACCTGCCGACCCAGACCGGCCTCGACAGCGACCATCCGCTCGCGCGGGGCGAGGTGGGCAAGGTCGGGGTCGCCATCTCGCACATCGGCGACATGCGGACCCTGTTCGAAGACATTCCGCTCGCCTCGATGAACACCTCGATGACCATCAACGCGACCGCGCCCTGGCTGATGGCGCTCTACATCGCGGTCGCCGACGGCGAGGGGGCGCCGCGCGCCCTGCTCCAGGGCACGACTCAGAACGACATCGTCAAGGAATATCTGGCGCGCGGCACTTATGTCTTTCCGCCCGAGCCGTCGCTCCGGCTGACGCAGGACCTAATCCTCTTTTGCGCCCGCGAGACCCCTAAGTGGAACCCGATCAACGTATGCTCCTACCATCTGCAGGAAGCGGGCGCGACGCCGGTGCAAGAGCTGAGCTACGCGCTGGCGACGGCGATCGCGGTGCTCGAGCGGGTGCGCCGGTCGGGCGAGGTCGACGAGGCGGCGTTCGCCGAGGTCGCCGGGCGGATCTCGTTCTTCGTCAACGCCGGCATGCGCTTCATCACCGAACTCGCCAAGATGCGGGCCTTCGTCGAACTCTGGGACGAGATCACCCGCGACCGGTTCGGCGTCGCCGATCCGTCGAAGCGCCGGTTTCGCTATGGCGTGCAGGTCAACTCGCTGGGCTTGACCGAGCAGCAGCCGGAAAACAACGCGTATCGCATCCTGATCGAGATGCTGTCGGTCGTGCTGTCGCGCGGGGCGCGGGCGCGCGCGGTGCAATTGCCGGCTTGGAACGAGGCGCTGGGCCTGCCGCGGCCGTTCGACCAGCAATGGTCGCTCAGGCTCCAGCAGATCATGGCCTACGAGACCGACCTCCTGGAATTCGGCGACATCTTTGACGGCAGCGAGGAGGTCGCGGCGCTGGTCAGCAGGCTCAAGGCGGAAGCGCTTGCCGAACTCGCCTCGATCGACGCGATGGGCGGCGTGGTCAAGGCGATCGAATCTGGAACCCTCAAGGCGCGGCTGGTCGAGTCGAACGCCCGCCGGCTCGAGGCGATCGAGCGGGGCGATGAGATCGTGGTCGGCGTCAACGCCTTCATGAACTCCGAACCGTCGCCGCTGACGGCGGGCGAAGGTTCGATCCTGGTTCCGCCGGTCGAGGCCGAGGCGGAGCAGATCGCGGCGCTGAACGCCTGGCGCGCCGGCCGCGACGCGAAGCGCGTCAGCGAGGCGTTGCGGGCCCTGCGTCGGGCGGCGGCCGGCGGCGTCAACATCATGCCCGCCTCGATCGAGGCGGCGAAGGCAGGGGTCACCACCGGCGAATGGGGCGATGCGCTGCGCGCCGAGTTCGGCGAGTTCCGCGCGCCGACCGGGGTTTCGCCGAGAGCGCGCCAGGAGCCGGGCGATCTCGACGCGCTGCGCGGCGAGGTCGAGCGCGTGTCGCTCAAGCTCGGGCGCCGGATCAAGCTGCTCATCGGCAAGCCGGGGCTCGACGGCCATTCCAACGGGGCCGAGCAGATCGCCGCCCGCGCGCTCGACGCGGGGATGGACGTGGTCTACGACGGCATCCGCTTCACCCCGGCCGAGATCGTCGAGCGAGCCAAGACCGGGGTCCATTGCGTGGGCCTGTCGATCCTCTCGGGCTCGCATGTCGCGCTGACCCAAGAGGTGATGGCGTCTCTCCGCGCCGCGGGTCTTGGCGGGATCCCGGTGGTCGTGGGCGGGATCGTCCCGCCCGCCGACGCGGAGCGGCTGAAGGCGGCGGGCGCAGCGGCGGTCTACACGCCCAAGGACTTCAGGATCAACGCCATCCTCGGCGCGATTCTCGGGGAGGTCGAGGCGCGGCACGACGCGCCGGGCGGCGCGGGCCATCCTCCGACACAACCAGCGCGCGACCTCCAGCTCAAGCAAACGCCAATAAACGCGCATAAAACACGTATAAAAGCGAGCAAGCGCCAGTAAAACAGCTGGCGTTTACTGGCGCTTATTTTTCCGAA
>DATGHB010000273.1:0-2032 GCA_035308265.1 Roseiarcus sp. | reverse complement strand
TCGCCGCATTCCCGCCGGCGACGCCATTTGAAGTGATCGTGACCGACGACGCTTCAGGCGATTCCGGGGTCGAATTGCTGCGGGACGTCGCCGGGCTCAGGCTGGAGGTCAACCCGGCCAATCTCGGCTTTCTCAAGACCTGCAACCGAAGCGCCGGGCTCGCGAAGGGCGATTACCTGTTCTTTCTGAACAATGACACGCTGGTCTGTGAAGGCTGGCTCGAGCCCCTGCTTCGAACGTTCGATCAGTTTCCCGACGCCGGCCTCGTCGGTTCGAAACTGCTTTTCCCCGACGGAACCCTCCAGGAAGCGGGCGGAATCGTCTGGAACGACGGCTCGGCCTGGAACTACGGCAGGTCGGACGATCCGGACAAGCCCGAGTACAATTACGTCAGAGAGGCCGACTACATCTCGGGATGCGCGATCCTTGTCCCTCGCGCGCTGTGGCGCAAACTCGGCGGGTTCGACGAGCTTTTCGCGCCCGCCTATTGCGAGGACAGCGACCTTGCCTTCCGCGTGAGAGCCGCGGGACGGAAGGTTTATTATTGCCCGTTCTCGGCGATCGTCCATCTCGAAGGGGCGAGCCAGGGCACGGACCTGACGTCCGGGATCAAGGCCTATCAGATCGCCAATACCGAGAAGCTCGTCGAACGTTGGCGCGAGACCTTCTCGAGGGAGCAGTTTCCGCCCGGCCAAGAGATCATGCGCGCCCGCGATCGAAGCCGCGACCGTAGGACCGCATTGGTCGTCGACCATTATATTCCGCAGCCTGACCAGGACGCCGGCTCGCGGACCATGGTCGCGATTATCGAGTGCCTGCAGCACGCGGGCTACGTGGTCAAGTTCTGGCCCGACAATCTCACCTACGATCCTGACTATACAGAGTCGCTTCAGCGCCTTGGGGTCGAGGTTTTCTACGGAATGGGGCTCTTCTTCGACGACTGGATCAAGGAAAACGGCCATGCGGTGGCGCTTGCCGTGCTGAGCCGGCCGACGGTCGCCCTGCGCTATATCGGCCCCCTGCGGCGCCATTCGAAGGCGACGGTCGTCTACTACGGCCACGACCTTCATTTTCAGCGGCTCGGCATGCAGGCGCGAAGAACCGGCGACGCCGAGCTGGCCGCCGAGGCGGGGCAAATCGAGAAAACCGAGCGCTCGATCTGGCGGCGCGCCGACGTCGTGCTCTATCCGTCGCCGGAGGAAATCGCGGTGGCGGGATCCGCGGCGGCGCGGGCGGCCGCCATCATCCCTTACGCGTATGACGATTTCGGTGATGGGCGGCGCCCGGCGGACAATCACGAGATCCTGTTCGTCGCCGGATTCGCCCATCCGCCCAATGTCGACGCGGCGGTGTGGCTCAAGGGCGAGATCATGCCGCTGGTCCGGGACCGTGTCCCGGACGCTACGCTCAAGCTGGTCGGGGCCAATCCCTCGCCCGCCGTGCGCGCGCTAGGCGGCGACTGGATCGAAGTCGCGGGACAGGTGAGCGAGGACGAGCTCCGCGCGCGCCATGCCCGGGCGCGGATCGCAATGGTTCCGCTGCGCGTGGGGGCCGGCGTCAAATCGAAGGTGGTGGAAGCCTTGCGCGAAGGCCTGCCGCTGGTCACCACCAGCGTCGGCGCCCAGGGACTGCCGGGGGTCGACCAGGCGATCAGCATCGCCGACGATCCGCGCGGCCTCGCCGACGCCGCGGTTAAACTCCTCCTCGACGACGCCGCCTGGAGCGAGGCGTCGATTCGGCAGATCCAATATGCGCGAAAGCACTTTTCCCGCGACGCATTCCGGCGCTCGTTCATCGGGGCGATTGGCGACCGGACGCCGGTGGGCGCGCCCTGGACGAGCGGAGCGTGACAGCAGGCGCTGGGCGGCGGGATCGGGTCGACGATAAGAAGCGGACTGATACGACCCTCGCCACGCCACCGCGACGCCGGGGCGAGGCCGCCCACCTAGTAGGCAAAAGCGTGCGCCGCGCGGTTCGGAAGCCTTGATCTCAAGCCCATTCGAGTCCCAACGCCTCGAGCCCGTGAAAGTGG
>DATGHB010000272.1:0-9717 GCA_035308265.1 Roseiarcus sp. | reverse complement strand
CGGTCAGGATCCGGCAGAGCCGGCCGTAAGCGGCGCGGTCCCTTGGATAGACGAGCATGTCCGGCGCGCCATCGATGAAGGCGAGCCGCGCGCCGGGGACGACCCGCATGCCGGCAAGCGCCTTGGCGTTCTCTCGCGCGTAGGTGTGCGCGCGCACGATTCCGGCGAGCGTGTTGCGATCGGCGATCCCGATTCCCGCGAGCCCAAGCTCGGCTGAGCGCTTGACCATCTCCTCGGGGTGCGAGGCTCCGCGCAGAAACGAGAAATTGGTCATCGCCGCGAGTTCGGCGAATCGCGGCTCAAGCCGGATCAAGGGACGGCGACCTCGCGCGAGAGGAAGAAAGCCCTGGGGGTGAGAACAAAGGTAGAACATTACCGGCAAGGACACAAGCGTCAAGGCCAGAGCGTTCAGGCGGCGGGTCGAAATGGCCGCGCCGCGCGGCGCTTACGTCCTACCCGGGGGCCGCCCGATCCGCCAGGCGCTCGATCGCCTCGAAGAACAGGCGGCGGAAACGCTCGGCGTCGACGGCTACGGCGACTTCGGTGTTGGCGAGGCGGCCCCATTGGCCGCGCCAGTCGACGATTGTCGCTCCCGTAGTGAGCCGCCCCGAAGTCTCGACGTCGACCGCGGCGCGGCGCGTCTCGACCAGCGTCGGATCGAGCGCGACCGCGACCGCCAGCGGGTCGTGCATGGTGAAGATGCGCTTGCCCAGCATCTTTTCCATCCGCTCGAAATAGAAGCGCGACGCATCCTCAAGGAAGCGGATGAGCTTTGCCCCATGCGGCTTCCCGGCAAGGCGCGACGCGAGCGCGGCGATGTCGGCCTCGTCGATGATCGTCTTGCGAGTGACGTCAAGGCCGATCGCGATCACCGGCGCTCCGCCGGGGGCGCCGAAGGCGTGAAAGACGATGCGCGCCGCCTCCGGATCGTGCCAGATGTTGAATTCGGCCGAGGGCGTCACATTGCCCGGCTCCGCATAGGCGCCGCCCATGATGACGAACCGCTTGACGAGGCGCGGCAGTTCGGGCTCGCGCATGAGGGCGAGCGCGATGTTGGTCAACGGGCCGGTCGCGCAGAGGACAAGCCGCCCGGCATGGGCGCGCGCCGCGCCGATGATTTGATCCGCCGCGTGCGACGCATCTGGCCGATCCTCGGGTTCGGGCAGGACCGCATGGCCAAGACCGGTCTCACCGTGCACCTCGCTTGCGTCCCTGACCGCGATCGAGAGCGCCGTCGCCGCGCCCGGCCAGACGGGGATATCCGCACAGCCCGCGAGCGCGAGGACCGCCCGCGTGTTGCGCGTCGCGGCGGCCAGCGAAACGTTGCCCACGACTGTCGAGACGCCGAGGATCTGCGCTTCCCCATGCGCGCAGGCGAGCAGGAGCGCGAAGGCGTCGTCGATGCCGGTGTCGACGTCGATGATGAGGGGCTCGGCGTTCTCGGACATGGCGTCGATCTCCCAAAGGCGGCGTCAGCCCGCACGGACTATCAAAGGCCGGCGCATTGTGGCCGGGCGCTTGCCCCACGGTCAAACGCCAAAGCCCCGGCGCGCCTTGCCGAGCCAACGAGCCATCAGAAGGACCGCGACGGTCGCGAGCCCGGCCGCAAGCCCGATCCACACGCCGACCGGACCAAGCGGCGTCGCAAAACCTAAGGCCACGCCGACCGGCGCGCCGATCGCCCAGTAGCCGAGAAGGGCGATGATGAGCGGCAGGCGCGAATCATGGAGACCGCGCAACATATTGGCGAGCGCCACCTGGCTCGCGTCAACGATCTGGAAGAGGGCGGCGATCCTGAGGAGCGCAATCGCCAGCGCGACCGTACCCCTGTTGGCGGGCGCATCGACGTCGAGGAAAGGCGCAATCAGGAGACGAGGCGCGCCAATCATCGCGGAGGCGGAAAAGACAGCGAACGCCGCGGTGAGGCTGAACGCCGACCACCCGGCGCGCGCAATCGCGTGAGGATCGCGGGCGCCATAGGCGAGGCCGACCCTGACCGTCGCCGCCTGGCCGAGGCCGAGCGGAACCATGAAGGCGATCGAGGCGACTTGCAGCGCGATCGTGTGCGCCTCGATCGCGGTGGCGCTGAACAGACCCATGGCCAACGTCGCGGAGGCGAACACGCCGACTTCGGCCACGATCATCACGCCGATCGGCACGCCGAGCCGCCAGAGCGCCGCGCATTCCCTCGCGGCGAAGCGCCAGGGCGGCGCGAACAGCCGCAGCGGCCGCATCCGCCGGTCGATCCGCGATGCGGCGAGGAGAAGGGCGCACATGAGCGTCTGCGACAGGGTCGTGGCGAAGCCGGAGCCGATGATCCCGAGAGCCGGCGCGCCGAGCCTGCCGAAGACAAGCGCGTAATTGGCGAGCGCGTTGAACGCGACAGCCGCGAGTCCCGCGATCAGCGCGGGGCGTGGACGCTCGAGCGCGGAGAACGTGGACCGCGTCGCGTAGTACAAGAGGGCCGGCGCCAGGCTCCACTGGAACCCTTTGAGATAGACCCCGGCGTCTCGCGCGACATCGGCAGGCTCGCCGATCGCGAGCAGGAATGGCGTCGCGCCAATGAGAACCATCCATACGACGACGGCGATGAAGAGCGCCGAGATGAGCGCTTGGTGGGTCGCGCGCCTGAGCTCGTCGACGCTATGGCCCGCGCCGATCTTGGCGGCGGCGATCGGGGACAAAGCGCCCACGATCCCAAGACCGAGAAGGAACAACGGCTGATAGACGAAGAAGCCGAGCGATCCCGCGGCGAGCGCGTGGGGGGAGAGCCGCCCGAGAACGATGAAGTCCGTCGTGGTCATCGCGGTGATCGCGAGGTTGGCGAGAACGATCGGCCAGCCGAGCGCAATCGTCGCGCCGAGCTCGCTCCTGAGCGAGCGATCGGCCGCCGTCACTCTGACCGATTGCGGCGCGGCGGACATTTCGCGACCCGGGGCGAGACGAAAGCGGCGGGTGATACCGGAGACGGCGACTCGGCGCAAACGAGACCATTAGCTGCTTAGCCTATAAAGCAGGCAATCTAACGCGTTTCTCTGCGAACGCCTTGTCAATGAGGCCCAGGAATTGAGGTTGTTGTTCCGGGGTTCGCGACAAAGAAATATGACGTCCGCCTTGGTCAACACGCTTGGATCGAGAGTGGCGTTGCGGCAGGATCAAGGATCCGAATGCCCGCCTGCCTGCAAGGGGGAACCTGCCAATGGAAAAGATGCACTTCATCCGCATGGACGCGGGAACCGACGCCGATTTCCAAGTCTTGAAGCACGTCCATGAGGAGACGCTGCGCCTCCTGCCCGACTGCCTGTTCGGCCTTCTGCGCAATCTCGCCAACGACACGGCCTATAACATCACCCGCTATGACCATTGCCTGCAGGCTGCGACGCGCGCGCTGCGCGACGGCAAAGACGACGAATATGTGGTCGTCGCGCTCCTGCATGACGCCTGCGAGACGCTCGGGCCCTTCAACCACGGCGAGGTGATCGCCTCGATCCTCCGCCCGTTCATCAGCCGCGACAACTGGTGGATGCTGACGCAGCACGGCCTCTTTCAGACCTATTTCTACGCGCGCCATATCGGCGCCGACCCAGACGCGCGCGACAAGTTCAAATCCGACCCGGCTTACGAGCGGACGGTCGAGTTCTGCGCCAAATATGACGAGATCTCGTTCGATCCAGCCTACAAGAGCGAGCCGCTCTCGACCTTCGAGCCGTTGGTGCGCCGAGTTCTCACGAAGTCATGGGTCCCGCCGTCGGCGGCCGTCGTGAAGGGCGGCTAGGGCCCCCTGGAAGAGGCTTGAGGGGCTTGGGATGGCGCTCTGAGAGGTCATAGCGGAGACGCGGCAGAGGAGATGTCGTCGAGGGGCGCCGATCGCATTCCAGAGACCATCGACGCTCCGGGGTCCCCATTTTCTGCAGCTTGTTCTTGCCGGGTCGGATTGGCCGGCCTCCCGGGGCAGGGGGCCTGCTCTCCCTCTGGCGGCGATCACTTGCTGGCGGCTTCCGCGGGCGCTGCGCCGGTCGCGCCCCCGAGGCTGAGCCAGACGTTCGGATCGAACTGGGCCTGGCGCTTGTAGAACTGATAGCCGGTGGCGTTCCAGGGGCGGATCGCGTCGGTGAGATTGTCGAGCACAAAGTCGCCGCGATCGGTCTTGACGGTGAGCACCGCGTGGCCCTCGCCGCTGAGGTCGCGGACGATGGTCATGAGCAAGGCCTGGCGGGGGAAGCCGCGTTCGATGAGCAGCTTGCGCTTGAACAGGGCGTAGATCTTGCAGTCGCCCTTGCCGTCGACCGGGTAGTCCCAGTGGTCGAGCGTCGTTCCCCAATGATCGAAATTGCTGATCGGCTCGATCGCGTTGTTGGCGCTGAGGTTGATCTCGTTGAGGATCTTCCAGGTCGCCTTGGTCAGGCGGACGTCCATCGGCTTGAGCTTGCCGAGCGTGCACTCTTCGCTGTGGCGATTGCAGAAGTCGACCCAGCCGTAGGGGATCGCTGTTTCGCCGCCGACCGGCGTGCGGGTGGCGCTCGGCAGGCCCTGCTCGGAGGCTTCCACAAAGGTAATCCAGGCGAAGCCGAAGATCGCTGCAGCGGCGACGAAGCGAAAGAGCCGAGAGAGCATTGGGTGTCCGTCAGGTTGGATGGGGACACTATCGGCGTGGGCCGCTTGGCGGGCGCGAAACAAATTCGGTCGAATTTTATCGTTTCGCGCCGGGCGCGACGCGGGAAATTCGTTAACGTTGACGGTGGGTGAAGTCGGGCGCCGTCTTGCGCGTGCGGCGTGGGCGGGGTAGGGGTAGAAATAAAGACATATCGAGGTAGACATGTCCCTCAATATCAAGAATCCAGAGGCTCACGCGCTCGCCGAGCGCTTGGCCAGACTGACCGGCGAGACCCTGACCGAGGCTGTCACCAAGGCGCTCCGCGAACGGATGGCGAGGGTCGAGGAAAAGCCAGATTTCGACGAGGCTCTTTATGAGAAGCTCAAGGCGATCGCCGCGGACGCCCGCAAGCACATGAAGGAGCCCTGGCTCTCGGTCGAGCATGGCGACCTGCTCTATGACGAGCGCGGCCTGCCGAAATGATCATCGACTCGTCGGCTCTCGTTGCGGTCGTGCGCGGCGAGCCGGGCGCCGATCGCTTTTTTCGCGCGCTGAGCGACCAGCGTGAGCCGAAGCGCATGTCCGCGGCCAACTATTTCGAGGCCGCGATCGTGATCGACGGCGCAAGGAGTCCGATCGCCAGTCGCCGCTTCGATGAGGCTGTCGCCGCGGCGGGGATTATTATCGAGCCGGTCGACCGCGAGCAGGCCGAGGTCGCCCGCGCCGCCTATCGCGACTTCGGCAAGGGCAGCGGCCATCCGGCGGCCCTCAATTTCGGCGACTGTTTCGCCTATGCGCTCGCCAAGGCCATGCGGGAGCCGCTCCTGTTCAAGGGCGACGATTTTTCGCTGACCGACGTCGCGATCGCCTGAGCGAAGGGCGCTCCGACTCTCACATCGCCCCGCTCGCCGCGGCTTCCCCGCTACGGGCCTGGGCGTGCTCCGCCGCGATATTGGCGTAGTGGTCCGGCACCACCATCTCGGGCGGGACCGGGCTGCGGTGATATTCTGGGTTGTGGGCGCGCGCCGGCAGGACCGGCTTCTCATGCGCCACGTCGTGATAGGGAACGCGGGTCAGGAGATGGGCGATGCAGTTGAGGCGGGCGCGCTTCTTGTCGACCGCCTCGACCACCCACCACGGCGCCTCGGGGATGTGGGTGCGCTCGAGCATGATCTCCTTGGCCCTGGTGTAGGCCTCCCAGCGGCGCCGCGATTCGAGGTCCATCGGCGAGAGCTTCCATTGCTTCAGCGGATCGTTGATGCGCACGAGAAAGCGCAGGTGCTGCTCGTCGTCGGTGATCGAGAACCAGTACTTGACCAGCACGATTCCCGATCGCACGAGAAGGCGCTCGAACTCCGGCGCTGACTGGAAGAACTCCTCGTATTCCTGGTCGGTGCAGAAGCCCATGACCCGTTCGACGCCGGCGCGATTGTACCAGCTGCGGTCGAACAGCACGATCTCGCCGCCGGCGGGCAGATGTGGAACGTAGCGCTGGAAGTACCATTGCGAGCGCTCGCGCTCGGTCGGCGCGGGCAACGCCACCGCCCGGCAGACGCGCGGGTTAAGCCGCTGCGTGACCCGCTTGATGGCCCCGCCCTTGCCAGCCGAGTCGCGTCCCTCGAAGATGACGACCAGCTTGAGCTTCTTGGCCACCACCCAGTCCTGGAGCTTGATCAGCTCGCGCTGCAGGCGGAGCAGCTCCTTGAAATAAAGCCGCCGCGGCAACGTGTCGTGCGTCTGAAGATGTTCGGTCTCCGACAGGAGGTCGGCGAGCTGATCGTCCTCGAGTTCGAGCTCGATGTCCTCGTCCAGATTGTCCTCTATCTCGGCGTTGACGCGCTTCTGGAAAGCGCTGGCCGGCCCTCGTTCATTTGTGCTCGTTCTACGCGCGTTCATTGCCGGCGTCCCCACGTTCGCGCCCGCGCCGCGACGAAGCGCGGCGACCGGAGCGAAATGTTCGACGATGGCTGCGACAGTTTTGCGACACCGCAGGCGCGGTGGGCCAAGGGCGCCGGCCCGAAGCTCAACGCCCGGCCTTCTTCCGCGGCGGTCGCCGCCTTCGGGCTCAGCCGGTCCGCGTTCCGCCCGCCAGGCGAGCGCGCGATGAGCGACAAGAAACCGTT
This sequence comes from Roseiarcus sp., assembly GCA_035308265.1. Taxonomy (GTDB): domain Bacteria; phylum Pseudomonadota; class Alphaproteobacteria; order Rhizobiales; family Beijerinckiaceae; genus Roseiarcus. Next base: position 3,000 of record DATGHB010000272.1, on the reverse strand, counting down.
GCGCAATCGTGGCGCGGCGCGCTTAACTCTTTCGGCGGCGGGCGCATGGCCCGCGAGCGATGAGTTCTCGCCATTTGGACGATTCCAAGCAATCGCAGGAGGCGGTGTTCCGCTTTCTCGCCGACCCTGGGACGCATGGGCTGAGCGAGCCGGTCGAGCGCGTCGATACCGCCAACGCGGTCGTCTTTCTTGCCGGCGCCGACGCTTACAAGGCCAAGCGGGCGGTCAGGTTTCCGTTCATGGATCTGTCGACGCTCGACAGGCGCCGCGAGGCCTGCGAGGCGGAGATCGCCGTCAACCGGGCCTCGGCGCCGCAAATTTATCTGTCGGTTCTGCCGATTACCCGACAAGGGGGGACGTTCGCCCTTGGAGGCGACGGCGAAATCGTCGAATGGGTCGTCCACATGCGGCGGTTCGACGAGAATGCGACGCTCGATCGCGTCGCCGGCCGCGGCGGCGTTTCGGACCCGGTCATCGACAGGCTGGCGCTCGCCATCCGCCGCTCCCACGTCCGGGCGCCGCTCCGGGACGCCACGCGCGCCGCGGACGCGCTCGAGACCTATATCGAGCAGAACGACGCGGCTTTCGCCGCGCGGCCCGATCTCTTCGACCCGCGGACGGTCCGCAGGCTCACCCACGATTCGCGGCTTGCGTTCGCCGTTGTGCGCCCGGTCCTCATCAAGCGCGGCGGGGCTGGTTTCGTTCGCCGCTGTCACGGCGATCTGCATCTGCGCAACATCGTTCTCCTCGACGGCGAGCCGACTTTGTTCGATGCGGTGGAGTTTTCCGACGAGATTGCAAGCGGGGACGTCCTCTACGATCTGGCTTTTCTGTTGATGGATCTGGAGGAGCGCGGCTTCAGCGCCTCCGCCAACCGGCTCTTCAACCGCTATCTCGCGCCTGAGCCGCCGGATGCTTTGACCGGCCTCGTCGCGCTGCCGCTGTTCATGAGCCTGCGCGCCGCGATCCGGGCCAAGGTCGAGGCGGCCGGCGCCGAGCGGCTCGAGGGCGAAAAGCGCAGCCAGGCGCTCGCGCTCGCGCGCCGTTATTTCGATCGCGCAGTTCAGTTTCTCGCCTACGTTCCGCCCCGGCTGGTGGCTGTCGGCGGGCTCTCCGGCGCGGGAAAAAGCGCGCTCGCCCGCGCGCTCGCCCCGGAGATCGGGCGGCCGCCCGGCGCGCTGTGGCTGCGCAGCGACAGCGAGCGCAAGGCGATGTTCGAGGTCGAGGAGACCGCCCGGCTGCCCGCTTCGGCCTACGCCCGCGAGGTCACGAGCGAGGTCTATGAGCGGCTCGTCGACAAGGCCCGGATTGCGCTTCGGGCGGGGCAGTCGGTCCTCATCGACGCGACCTTCGCGACCGCCGCGGAGCGCCGGGCCGCAGCGGGCGCGGCGGCGGAAGTCGGCGTCGCCTTCGCCGGGCTTTTTCTCGATGCGCCTTTGGCGGCGCGGCTTGAACGCATCGGCTTACGGCGCGACGACGCCTCGGACGCGGACGCCGGGGTGGCGCGCCGCCAGACTGCGGAGGTTCTCGCCGAGAAAGGATGGGCTGCGCTGGACGCTTCGGGCGGTTTGACCGAGACGACGGCCCTCGCCCGGGCGCGGCTCAAAGGCGCTTAGCGGTGGCCCGAGCATTTTCTCGAAATGTTCATGTCGCGTTCAGTGGAACAGCGGCATGAGCGGAAATGGACTCGGCGATTCGCCGGGCCGGGGAACTGGCGCAATCGCCGGGACGCCCGTATCGGAGGGACTAACGATGATCAGCACGTCTTTCAGGGCCGCGCTTTCGGCCCTCCTGTTCGCCGGCGCCCTGGGGCTGGCCTCGACCGGCGCGCGGGCGGAAAGCGTCATGAAGCAGTGCGGCGACGAGTGGAAGGCCGCCAAGGCGAACAACACCACCAACGGCGCGACATGGCTCGAGTTCCTGAAGCAATGCCGCGACCGGACGGAAGGCGCCGCGGCGCCCGCCGCCCCTGCCGCGGCGCCCGCCGCCGCCCCTGCCGCGGCGCCCGCCGCCGCTCCCGCGCCGGCCCCGGCACAGACCTATCAGCAGAAGCCGAAGCCGATGCGCACGCAATCGGCGGCTCGCCCGACCGGCGGCGGCGAGTTCACATCGGAGGCGCAGGCCAAGGCGCGCTGCCCCGGCGACACGGTGGTCTGGGTCAACACCAAGGGCAAGTCGCACACCTATCATTATGCCGGCTCGCGCTGGTACGGCACAACCAAGCAGGGCGCCTACATGTGCGAGGCGGACGCCGGCGCGGCTGGCTACCACGCCTCGAAGAGCCGGACGGAACAGCAGAAGCAGCAGTGAGCCCGGCGCTTCCTAAGGCGGAATTGACGAGCCGCGCGGGCTTCATAAGCGCGCGGCTCGATGTCCCGGCCTTTGAGCGGCCCGATTTCATCGGGCGGATTTAGCCTCGTAAGGCCAACAAGAACGCTTGCGGTTAAACCGCGCCTGCCGCACAATCGGTTCGATTTTCTCGGGCTGATTTTGTCGAACAAGGTTTGGGCCGCTCATGGGCCTTTCGAGGAGGGGGCGAACGCCAGCGCCGAGGCGCCGCCGGTCGCCGCGGCGAAGCGATTGCGCGGGCGTTCGCGGCGAGCGGCGATTCGCGCGGGCTTGTCCCGGTCAGGCGCATTCTCCAGGCGTTGATGGATGACCGGAGCTCGCCGCGGAAGGCTGGTCCCGACGACGGCGATTGCGCTTCTGGCGCTTGGCGCCGCCTCCGGGGCGCGCGCCGAGTGCGAGGTTGTGGCTGGCGACCACGTGTTCGCCCTCCTCGGAAGCGCTTGCATCGCTCCCTCGGGCGCGTACGCGCCAACCACGCCGATTCCGGTTCCTCCTTCCCCTCCTCCCCCCATCGTCGGCTTCTTCGCTAACGACGGCGGTTCCATCACCGCGGGCGCTCCAATCGCGATCACGACGTCCGACGTCGGTTCGATCGGGGTCTATGCCACGGGCGCTTCCGACTCGGCTTCGACGATCGCCCTCACGGGCGCG
>DATGHB010000271.1:0-3859 GCA_035308265.1 Roseiarcus sp. | reverse complement strand
CGGTGTCCCAGACCGGCGAGAGACAAGGCTGGCAATAGGCCTCGTCCTCCTTGACGACCAGAAGCTTCTCGATCGAGCGCCTCGCCGCGGCGAGATGAGGATGGTCGCGCGGATAGCCGAGCGCGTCGTACATCAACACGGCGTTGGCCATGGCGGGATAGATCGCGCCCAGGCCATCCTCGCCGTTGAGGCGCTCGGTCACGAAGGCCTCGGCGGCGCCGATGGCGCGGCGGCGCAGCGAGGCCGGGAAGAAAGGCTCGGCGCGCTTGAGCAGCCAGTCGATCCCGCCGAAGAGTTTGACTCCGACCCACGCCTGATGCGCGCCCTTCGGCCACTCCCGCACCGTCTCCGGCGGCGCGACGAAGAGCTCGGAGATCGTCACGCCGCGCGGATTGGCGGGGCGCGGTTTCAGCGCCTGCAGCACCAGGAGCGGGACGAGCACGGTGCGCGCCCAGTAGGAGACCTTGTCGAGATGGAAGGGAAACCAGCGCGGCAGAAGCATGATCTCGACCGGCATGGTCGGCACGCCGCGCCATGGAATCGCGCCGTAGAGCGCCAGCAGAAACCGGGTGAAGACGTTGCTCCTCGCCGCGCCGCCGTGAGCGAGAATCGCTTCGCGGGCGCGGGCCATGTGCGGCGCCTGCGTATCGTCGCCGATCATCTTCAGCGCGAAATAGGCTTTCACGCTGGCGCTGATGTCGAACGGGCCGGCATGAACCAGCGGCCAGCCGCCATGATCGCCCTGAATGCGCCGGAGATAGACCGCGATCAGGCGCTCGAGTTCGAGATCGGGCGCCTCGCCACGAAAATGCCTCAGCAGCACATATTCGGACGGGATCGTCGCGTCGGCCTCGAGTTCGAAGCACCAGTGGCCGTCCTCGTGCTGGCGCGCAAGCAAGGCCTCGGTCGCGCGCGAGATGTGACGCTCGAGCGCCTCCGGCGACGGCGCGACCTGGGAAGGATCGAGGGCGATGTTCATGGCGAAGCTTTCACTCGGCGACCTCCGGGCGCATCCGCCCCCGACCCGGTCAGGATCGAGGCCGCCTTATAGCCCGAGCGCACCGCCCCTTCGATGGTGGCCGGCAGGCCGGTCTGAATCCAGTCGCCGGCGAGGACGACATTGTCCCACCGGGTGCGAGACGATGGCCGTTTGGCGTCCTGCGCCGGGGTTGCGGCGAAGGTCGCGCGCTTTTCCTTGACGATCTGCCAGGGCGGCAGGTCCGGGGCAAGTCCGGTCAGTTGAGCGGCCTCCCGCCAGATTTCGGCGGCAAGCTCGTCGCGCGGGCGGTCGATCAGCCGGTCGGCGTTGCTGATCGTGACCGAGAGCCGGTCCGGAAAGGCGAACAGCCATTCGCTCTCGGCATTGACGACCCCCAGGATCGCCGGCTGGCCGGGAGGCGGCTTAATCTGGAAATGGACATTGAGGATGCCGCGAAAGTCGTCGGGCGCGGTGAGGTCCGGAACGAGGTCCTTCGCGATCCATGGCGGGACGGCGAGGATCACCGAATCGTCCGCGCCAGGCGTTTGCGTCGCTCGCTCGAAGTCGAGCGCAATGGCGCGTTTCCCCTCGAAACGGATCGCACGGAGGCGCTCGCCGAACCGGACCGGCGAGCCGTGCGCGGAAAGATAGCCAAGCGCCGGGTCGACGAAGCTGCGAGCGAGTCCCCGAGCCGCGACGAGCGGATGGCAGGCCTTTCCCCCCGCGGCGAGCGTCTCGCGCAGCAAGGCCGCAGCCAGTGCGGCCGAGCTTTCCGGCGGATCGGTGTTGAGCGCCGATGTCAGGAGCGGGCGCCAGAGTCGTTCATAAAGGGCCCCCTCGCAGGTCATCGCCTCGCCGACCGTCGCGCCCTTCCCTTTCATCAACACGCCAAGCGGCGCGAAATATTCGCTCAGACCCGTGTGCGGAACCCGCTTCTTCCGGTCGAGCAGCCACCAGGGAATCCGCCCCTCGCCAAGATCGAGTCGCCAGCGCTCGCCGCTCTTCAGGTCCGCAAAGTCGAAGACCGCGCGGCCCGGATCATGCAGCGTCCCGCGCGCCCCGATCCGGTCGAGATAGTCGAGCGCCTCGCGATTGCCCGACAGCAGGAGATGGTTGCCGTTGTCGATCACGAGGCCGAGCCCAGGATCGAGATAGGACCGGCAGCGGCCGCCCGCGAAGGACGCCGCCTCATGCACGACGACCTCGCGCCCGGAATCGACCAGGCGCACGGCGGCGCTCAAGCCGGCGATCCCGGCCCCGACGACATGGACGGTCCCGCCGCTCATGAGATTCCGTAGCGCAGGAGCGCGCCGATGAGCCTGAGGCGGCTGGCCTTCGCGCGCCGGCGGGGCGGCGCGAAGCCCTCTTTGATCATCCTGTCGAGGATCGACCTATACGCGGCGGCCATCAGTCGCGGCGCCTTCACCGCCGCCCTCGGCGCCGCCGCCATGATCGCTTGCGCGCTGTCGAAATGCTCGCGGGCCCGCGCCGCTGCTTCGAGGCAGGCCCCGGCGAGCTTCGGGTCGGCGGCGGCTTTGAGGGGGTCCTCCGTCGTCACCCCCGCGGCGGCGAGCGCCTCGCGCGGCAGGTAGAGCCGGCCCTGGGCAGCGTCCTCGTCGATGTCGCGCAGGATGTTGGTGAGCTGGAGCGCACGGCCGAGATGGTGAGCGAGCGCGACGCCGGGTTCCTCGGCCAGGCCGAAAATGCGCACCGAGAGCCGCCCGACGGCGGAGGCGACCCGATCGCAATAGAGGTCCAGCGTCGCCCAGTCCGGAGCGCGGATGTCGCGAGCGGCGTCCATCGCCATGCCGTCGATGACCGCCTCGAAATCCTCGTAGGCCAAACGATAGCGCCGCGTGGCCTCAGCGAGGGGCCCGAGGTGGAGCGGCGCATGTCCGGCGCACATTGACGAAATGTCGGCGCGCCAGCGCTCGAGCGCGGCGAGCCGATCCGCCGCGCCCGCGGGGCCCCGGTCGTCGGCGATGTCATCGACAGCGCGGCAGAAGCCGTAGACGGCGAACATCGCCTGGCGCTGCGCCTCCGGCAGGATGCGCATCGCCGTATAGAAGGAGCTGCCCGCCGCGGGCGCCGCCTGCGCGCTCACGGCGCCGCTTTCGCCCGCGCACGCCCCAACCGCATCATCGCGGCCCCGAGAAAGCGCGCGGCGCCAAGCCCGCCGACGAAGGCGAAGCCCGCCTTGCCGAGATGGACGCGCTCTGAGAGCGGGTCGCGGCTTTCGAGGTCATGCGCGAGACGCCGCGCCAGTGCATGGATCGCGGCAATCTCGATGGCCAGCCGCATGTCCCTGATCTGCGGGATCAGCGCCGCGCCGCGGTCCACGAGTTCGCTCGTGCGGCGGGCAAGGTCGCGAAGTGCGCCGCGCAGGGGAGGCGGCGCCTTCGGGGCGCCGAGCATCTCGACCGAGGCGCCGTGGCGCCCGAGCGTATCCAGCGGCAGATAAACGCGGTTCAAATTCTTGTAGTCTTTTGCGCAGTCCTGGAGGTGATTGATGACCTGCAAAGCCGAGCAGAGCGCATCCGAAGCCGGCCAGAGCGACGGGTCCTCACCGTGCACATCGAGAACGAAACGGCCGACCGGCGCCGCGGACAAAGCGCAATAGTCCATCAGCTCCGCCCAGTTGGCGTAGCGATCTTTTCGCGCATCGAGCCGAAAGGCCTTGAGCAGATCAAGCGCATGGGTAGGGCTCAGGCCGCTCTCGGCGAGGGCAAGCCGCAGAGGCTCGGCGTGAGGATCGGGAGCTCCGCGTCCGGTGAGCGCATCGTCGAGATCGTCGAGGAGCGTGAGCTTCGTCGCCGGGGGGAGGGTGGGATGATCGGCGACGTCGTCGGCCGCCCGCACGAAGCGGTAGAAGGCCAGGAT
>DATGHB010000270.1:0-8863 GCA_035308265.1 Roseiarcus sp. | reverse complement strand
CCCCCTGGTCTCGAACAGGAGCGGGACGTCGACGACGACGAGCCGGCGGCCGGCGGCCGCCGCGCGCTTGAGGAACTGAGCGCGGGCTTCAGCCACCGCCGGATGCACGAGCTCTTCGAGGCACCTCAGCGCCTCGACGTCGCCCAGCACTCGCGCCCCGAGGCGCTCGCGATCGATCGCTCCCGAGGCCGTCACCCCCGGAAAGGCCGCCTCGATGGTCTTCGCGCCGACGCCGGCGTAGAAATCGCGCACGGCATGGTCCGCGTCGAAGGTTGGGACGCCCAGTTCGGCGAACATGGCCGAGACGGTGGATTTCCCCATCGCGATCGAGCCCGTCAACCCGGCGACGATCATCGCGCCGCCTCGCGTTTCCCTTGGACTTCGGCTTCGATGAGCGCGCGAAGTTCCGGCGTCACCCTGGGGCGCTCGCCGAACCAGCGCGTGAAGGCGGGCGCTGCCTGGTGGAGCAGCATGCCGAGTCCCTCGGCGAAGCGCAGTCCGCGCGCCCGAGCGCCCTCGATCAGGGGCGTACGCAAGGGAACATAGACGGCGTCCGCCACCACCGCCCGCTCCGGGAGGGCGCGAAGATCGAGCCGGAGTGGCGGCTGTCCGGTCATGCCGAGCGAGCTTGCGTTGACGAGCAGGTCGGCCTGAGACAATTCCGCCGGCAGGTCGGCCCAGGATATCGCCGTCGCCGGACCGCCGAAATGCGCGGCCAGCGCTTCCGCCCGCGCTTGCGTCCGGTTGGCAATGGCGATGCGCTGAAATCCGCGCGAGATCAGGGCATGGACGATCGCCCGGGCCGCTCCGCCGGCGCCGATGACCACGGCCGATCTCCGCCGCTTCGTCCAGCCGGGCGCGGCCTCGTCCATGTTGGCCAGGAAGCCCGCGACGTCGGTGTTGTCGCCCATCAGGCGCCCACCTTCGCGCCACAGCGTGTTCACCGCGCCGAGCGCCTCCGCGACCGGGGTTCGCCGATCGCAGGCGGCGAAGGCTGCCTCCTTGTGAGGCGCGGTGACATTGGCGCCGAGGAGCCCGTCCTTGCCGATCGTGGCCGCGAACTCGCGAAATTCTCCCGGCCGGACGGCGAAACGCTCATAAGTTCCCTTGAGGCCGAGCTCTTTCAGCCAATAGCGGTGAATGGTCGGCGATCGCGAATGATCGACCGGCCAGCCGGCGACTCCCGCGCGCGGCGCGCTGGCTTCGCTCATAGCGAGATCAGCTTTTCGCGCCGCATCCAGGCGAGGAGGCTCAGCATCGGCAGCCCGAGAACAACGGAATGATCCCCTTCGATGCAATCGAACAGATGAACGCCGAGACCCTCGCCCCGATAGGCGCCGACAGAGGCCAGCACGGCCGGTCCCGCGCGTTCGAGATAGCGCGAAATCTCGGGCCGATCGAGGGCTCGCATCTTAAGGTCCGCGTGATCGCTGTGGACGACCAGCGCTTCGCTGGCGCGAGCGACGCAGAAGGCGGAGGTCAGGCGATGCGTCCTGCCCGCGAGCGTGGCGAGCGTTCGCGCCGCTTCCGGGAGATCGCGCGACTTGTGGAGGATCCTTCCCTCGAGCGTGAGCGTCTGATCGGCGCCGATGCAATAGGCTTCCGGGCGCTCAGCGCTGGCCGCAAGCGCCTTGGCCCGCGCCAGAGCGGCGGCGACGCCTTCCAGCGAACCGCCGCCCGCAAGATAGTGATCCTCGAGCGCGCGCTCGTCGATTTCAGGCGCGACGAATTCGGTGGCGAGCCCCGCCGCCGACAGGAGCGCCCGGCGGCTTTCGCTCTTCGAAGCCAGGATCAGAGGCCCAGCGCCCCGCCATAGCGGCGGCAAAGCGGTCCGCGTATTCCCCATAGTGACAAGCACTCCCTCGGACTTCGTCCTGAGGAGCGCCGCAGGCGCGTCTCGAAGGACGTTCCAGAACGCACGAACGGACCAACCTTCTAGACCATCCTTCGCCACGCTCGCTCCGCGCGCGGCTTGAGGCGTGAGGCCGATGGATGCTCGGCATGAGTCAGCCGCTGGCGATGAACTGGAGACGATGCTCGCGATAGAGATCGAGCACCGCCGCGGCTGTCTCCTCGATCGACCGCCGTGTCACGTCGATGACCGGCCAGCCCCGTTCGGCGAACAGCCGGCGCGACGCCGCGACCTCCTCGGCGACCGCAATGCGGTCGACATATTCGGTCTCGGAATTGGCGTTAAGCGAAAGAAGCCGGTTTTGCCGCATCTGCACAATCCGGTCGGCCGAAGCAATGAGGCCGACAACCAGCGGCCGACGAAGATGATCGATAGCTCCCGGCAAGGCGACATTCGGCACCAAGGGAACGTTGGCGGTCTTGTAGCCGCGGTTGGCCAGATAGATGCTGGTTGGGGTCTTCGATGTGCGGCTCACCCCCAAGAGAACGATATCGGCATGATCCAGGTTTTCCTGCGCCTGACCGTCATCGCTCAGCATGGTGAAATTGAGAGCGTCGATCCTTTTGAAATATTCGGCGTTGAGCATGTGCTGCGCGCCCGCCCTCGGCGTTGAATTCTGACCGAGATAGGATTGGAACAAGGTCAATATTGGCTCGAGAACAGACAGGCACGGCGAGCCGGAAGCTTCGCAGCCTGCCCGGAGCCGCCTGGAAAGGTCGGAATCGACCAGGGTGAAGAGGACGATTCCGGGTGCGTTCTCGATCTCGGCGATCACCCGATCGAGCTGGGAGGCGGTGCGCACCAGCGGATAGACATGCTCGATCGAGGCGACGCCCTGATATTGCGCCGCCGCAGCCCGCGAGGCGGCGATCAGCGTTTCGCCGGTCGAGTCGGAAACGAGATGAAGATGGAAGTAGCTGCGGCCCAACGCCGGCTCCGGGCAAGGTCAATCGCGGCTTTTATAACCAGCGGCGCCGTTTGTGGACAGGTGTGGAGAACCGGCGGGCCGGCGCTTCTCGCCGGCCCGTTCGCGATGAAGGGCGCGCTCGCGGATTCACAGCCGTCCGATCGGGAGAATCGTGACGCCCGGACTTGGGTTGAGGATGAATTGCGGGGACAATTTCAACGTTTTGCGGATGAAGTTTGGCAGCGGCTGGAGTTCGTTAACGAAACGTTAATCGCCTCGAGCCGCTTCGGCGAGAGCCACGTCTTGCTGACCGAATGTGACAATGTGTTTTTTGGGACAGAGTTGAATTTGCATAAACAGCCCCCTTAAAGAGAAGAAACAATTCCGAATCTTATTTGATGGTTTTTGGCGGCGCGAGCCTTCCAGCTTGCGTCCATGCCAGCCAGCGCCTAATGCGACGGACATCCAGGCGGCTTCGCGGGCGCTGAATTTTTGCATGATCCTCTGGCTCAAGGCTCTGCACGTTGTGAGCGTCATCGCGTGGATGGCGGGAATGCTCTATCTGCCGAGGCTGTTCGTCTACCACGCGGACGCGCCGAAGGGCTCCGGCGCCTCGGAAACCTTCAAGGTGATGGAGCGGCGGCTGCTCAAGGCGATCATTAATCCGGCGATGATCCTGGTCTTCATAACCGGGATCGCGCTCGCCTATCTTACCGGGTATTGGCAGGCGGGCTGGCTTCAGGCGAAGTTCATCTTGGTTCTTGGCCTCGCCGGTCTGCACGGCTTTTTCGCCCGCTGCGTGCGCGCCTTCGCCCAGGACACAAATGAGCGGTCCGCTCGCTTTTACCGGGTCTTGAACGAGGCGCCCACGATCCTCATGGTCCTGATCGTCGTTCTGGTGGTCGTAAAGCCATTTTAGCGCCTGGACGAGAGGACGGTCCGGCGTCGAGCAAATGGGCGTTGAAAAATCTTCCGAAGGCGACTATGTAGCGCTGCCCGCGCGCTTCAGCGCGTGGTTTCTAGCGGCGCTGGATCGCCCGATCCGACTTTTCGTCGCCCCCGGCCTGACACGAGCCGAATCGAAGCGTCGAAACGCAGCGTCATCATCCGTCACGTCTCATGACTTCGAGGGCTCCACGGGGACCTTGAAAGACGAGGATAAGGTCCGCCAATGCGGGAAATGAAACTCAAGGATTTAAAGCAAAAATCGCCGACCGAGCTGCTCGCGTTCGCCGAAGAGAACGAGGTCGAAAACGCATCGATCATGCGCAAGCAGGAGCTGATGTTCGCGATTCTGAGGCAGCTTGCCAGCGTGGACGTGGAAATCATCGGCGAGGGAGTGGTCGAGATTTTGCAGGACGGATTCGCCTTCCTGAGGTCGGCCGACGCCAACTATCTTCCAGGGCCGGACGATATTTACGTCTCTCCGTCGCAAATCAGGCGGCTGGGCTTGAGGACCGGCGATACGGTCGAGGGCGTCATCCGCAGCCCCAAGGAAGGGGAACGGTATTTCGCGCTGCTCAAGTGCAACGCGATCAACTTCGAGGACCCGGAAAAGACCCGGCACAAGGTCCACTTCGACAATCTGACGCCGCTCTATCCCGATGAGCGGCTCAAGCTTGAAGTCGAAGACCCGACCCGGAAGGATTTCTCGGCGCGGGTCATCGATATTGTGGCCCCGATCGGCAAGGGGCAGCGCGCCCTGATTGTCGCGCCGCCGCGAACCGGCAAGACGGTGCTGTTGCAGAACATCGCTCAGTCGGTGACCGCCAATCATCCCGAATGCTACCTGATCGTGCTTCTGGTCGACGAGCGGCCGGAAGAGGTGACCGACATGCAGCGCTCGGTGAAGGGCGAGGTTGTGTCGTCGACCTTCGACGAACCGGCTGTGCGCCACGTCCAGGTCGCCGAGATGGTGATCGAGAAGGCGAAGCGCCTGGTCGAGCACGGACGCGACGTGGTCATCCTGCTCGACTCGATCACCCGGCTCGGGCGCGCCTACAACACCGTGGTGCCGTCTTCGGGAAAGGTGCTGACCGGCGGCGTCGACGCCAATGCGCTGCAGCGCCCGAAGCGGTTCTTCGGCGCGGCGCGCAACATCGAGGAGGGCGGATCGCTGACCATCATCGCGACCGCGCTGATCGACACCGGCTCGCGCATGGACGAGGTCATCTTCGAGGAGTTCAAGGGAACCGGCAACTCGGAAATCATCCTCGACCGGAAAGTGTCGGACAAGCGCACCTTCCCGTCGATGGACATCACCCGGTCGGGAACGAGAAAGGAAGAGCTGCTCGTCCCGCCCGACATCCTCAAGAAGATGTATGTGCTGCGCCGCATTCTCAATCCGATGGGCACGGTCGACGCCATCGAGTTCCTGCTCGGGAAACTGCGCGAGACCAAGACCAACGCGGCTTTCTTCGAATCGATGAACACCTGAGTCTCTCGGAAGGAGAGAGCCGTCCCCCGTGTCCCAGCCAACGCAACCGACCCTCGCCGATCTCCGAGTCGAGATCGACCGGATCGACAAGGGAATGCACGAGCTCCTGATCGAGAGAGGGCGGGTTATTGACCAGTTGATCGCGATCAAGACGCGTCAGGGAGGGGGTTCGGCGTTTCGCCCCGCGCGGGAAGCCTCGATGATGCGCGCGCTGGTCGAGCGTCATAAGGGCCGTCTGCCGCTTGACACGGTCGAAGGCATCTGGCGGGTGATCATTTCGACCTTCACCTATGTTCAGGCGCCCTACCGCGTTCACGTGGATGTGTCGGGCGGCGACGCGGCGATGCGGGATTCGGCGCGGTTTCACTTCGGCTTCACGACTCCTTGCGTTCCGCATTTCGGGGCCGGCGAGGTGATCCGCGCGGTTCACGATTCGGTCGGCGACCTGGGCATGTTCGCCGTCGACGGCGGCCCCGGGGCCGGCGCCTGGTGGACGAGGCTGGCTGCGCCGGAAGCGCCGAAGATCATCGCCAGGTTGCCGTTTGTCGAGCGCGCCGATCATCCCGCCGGCATGCCGGTGTTCGTGATCTCGAAGCCATTGGCGGATGGGGCGGCGCGCGACGTCGTGCTCGAGCAGGTCACGCTCGACCGCTGGCGCGCCGACATTCCCCATGGCCTCCGCGCGATCGGCGCCGAAGTCGTCGGCTCGGCCGCCGATGGGATGGGGCTCGCGCTTCTCATCGCGCGGCCGGGGGAACTCAAGGCCGACGCGGTGAGCGCCACCCTGCGCTCGGCCGGCGGCGCCGACGTGCGCGCCTCGGAGATCGGCGCCCATGCCAGCCGATTTGACGCGTCCGCGTTGCGCAAGCCCGCCGTTTGAGGCACATCGGGCGCCATGACGTCGCACGCGACCCGTAAACCTCAGCCGCGCCCGGAAATCCTGGCGATCGACCCCTACGTGCCGGGCAAGAGCCGGGTTCATGGCCTGGACAAGGTCCATAAGCTCTCGTCGAATGAGTCGCCGCTGGGCCCGTCGCCGAAGGCCATCGAAGCGGTGCGCGCGCTCGCGAGCCGTCTCGAGTTCTATCCCGACGGCGCCTCGACCGAGCTCAGGGAGGCGATCGGCGCCCGCTACGGCCTCGATCCCGCCCGGATCATCTGCGGCAACGGCTCCGACGAGCTGCTGTCGCTGCTCGCCCATGTCTTTCTGCACCCCGGCGACGAAGGTCTCTACAGCCAATATGGCTTTCTGACCTATCCGATCGGCATTCGCGCCGCGGGGGGAATCCCGGTCGTCGCCGAGGAGCGGGACAGGACGGCGAGCGTCGACGCGATGCTCGAAAAAGTGAGCGAGCGCACCAGGATCGTCTATCTCGCCAACCCGAACAATCCGACCGGGACCTACATCCCCTTTTCCGAGGTGAAGCGCCTGCACGCGGGCCTGCCGCCGCATACGCTCATGGTCATCGACGCGGCCTACGCCGAATACGTGAGCCGCAATGACTATGCGGCGGGTGTGGAACTGGCTTCGACGGCCGACAATGTCGTGATGACCCGGACCTTCTCCAAGATCCATGGGCTTGCGGGCCTGCGAATCGGCTGGGCCTACGGTTCGGAACATGTCGTCGATGCGCTGAATCGGGTGCGTGGACCCTTCAACCTGAACGGGGCGGCGCAGGCCGCGGGGGTCGCGAGTCTCGAGGATCACGCACATATCGAAGGGGCGGTCGCGCACAATGCGCGCTGGCTGCCCTGGCTCGCCGGGAGAATCGCCAGGCTCGGGGTCGAGGTGACGCCGAGCGTCGGCAATTTCCTTCTTCTGACCTTCCCGAAGGAGCCCGGCCGGACTGCCGCGGACGCGGACGCGTTTTTGAGCGCGCGCGGATTTATCCTGCGGGCGGTCGCGGCCTATGGGCTGCCGGACTCGCTGCGGATGTCGGTCGGTAGCGAGGAGGCCAACAGAGGCGTGGTCGCGGCGCTCGCCGAGTTCATGCGAGGCAAAGGTGGTTGAGCGGCTCGGACCGCCGCTGCCCGCGCCGATCTTCGAAGAACTGGCGATCATCGGCGTCGGGCTGATCGGCTCGTCGATCGCGCGCGCGGCGCGAAGGCGTCATGCCGCCCGTCGCATCGTTCTCGCCGACCGGTCGGTTGGGGCGCTGGAGCGCGCGAAGGCGATCTCGCTTGGCGACGTCGTCACCGACGATCCGACGCGAGCTGTCCGCGACGCCGATTGCGTCATCCTCTGCGCGCCGGTCGGCGCCAACGAGGCGATCGGGCGGGCCATCGCGCCAGCGCTTCGGCCAGGGGCCATTGTCTCGGACGTCGGCTCGGTCAAGGGCGCGGTTATCGCGGCGCTTAAATCCGTGCTGCCCCATCATGCGCGCCTTGTGCCGGCGCATCCGGTGGCGGGCACCGAGCAGTCGGGCCCGGACGCCGGATTCGCGAGCCTGTTCATCAACCGCTGGTGCATTCTCACCCCGCCTGAGGGAACGGACGAAGAGGCGGTCGCGAAGGTGCAGGCGTTTTGGGAAGCGTTGGGAGCGCATGTCGAGACCATGAGCGCCGGGCACCATGATCTCGTGCTGGCGATCACCAGCCACGTGCCGCATCTCATCGCCTATAACATTGTCGGCACGGCTGCCGATCTCGAGGAAGTGACGCAGTCCGAGGTGATCAAGTTCTCGGCAGGCGGCTTCCGCGATTTCACCCGGATCGCCGCTTCGGATCCTACGATGTGGCGCGACGTTTTCCTTCACAACAAGGATGCGGTGCTGGAAATGCTCGGCCGGTTCAACGAGGACCTGACGGCCTTGCAGCGCATGATCCGGCGCGAGGATGGCGACGGGCTGTTCGCGCTCTTCACCCGAACCCGGGCGATAAGGCTGGGGATTGTCGCCGAGGGCCAGGAGACGGCTCAGCCGGACTTCGGCCGTCGCGCCGCCGAAGGCGAAGAGCCGGCGCCGTGACCTCCGCGGCCTTCGGCGAGCCCGCTCCGGACGGCAGCCTCTGGGTGTTCGGATACGGGTCGCTGATGTGGCGACCCGGATTCGCCTATGCGCGACGCTGCAAGGCGCTGCTGCGCGGCTGGCGCAGAAGCTTGTGCGTCTTTTCCCACGTCTACCGCGGCTCGCCCGAGCGGCCGGGCCTCGTACTCGGCCTCGATCGCGGCGGCGCCTGCCCAGGCGTCGCCTTCGAGGTCGATGCGGGCTTGCGCGACGCGACGATCCGCTACCTCCGCGAACGCGAGCAGGCGACCGCCGTCTATCTCGAACGGCTTGCCCCGGTGACGCTCGAAGGCGGCGAGCGCGTCCTCGCCTTGACCTATGTCGCCGACCGGCTCCACCGCCAGTATGCGGGGCGGCTCGACCGCGAGGCGATGCTCGAGATCGTGCGCGCGGGCCAGGGCCAGTCAGGCGACAATGTGGAATATATTCTCGAGACCCACGACCACCTGCGGGAGTTGGGGGTGCGGGATCGCGATCTCGAATGGCTGAGCGCCACTGAGGGCCTGAGAGCGCGGGCGCCGCATCCTCAGGCAGGTCAGCTCACACTGGGTTTTTGGCCTAGTTCCAGTTTTAACGGCGCGCGCCAATGATTTCATGGACTT
>DATGHB010000269.1:0-14698 GCA_035308265.1 Roseiarcus sp. | reverse complement strand
CCGCCCCGGCTCCAGGACGCGCTCGAGGCCCTGGCCGATGAATGAGAGATCCTGGACCGGGAGCCGCCACGTCACATCCTTGCGCTCGCCCGCCGCCAGCACGACTTTCTGCACCCCCTTGAGCTCCAACAGGGGCCGGGCGACGCTGGCGACGGGATCGCGCGCGAACAGGAACAGCGTCGCCTCGCCATCCGCTTCGCTCTCGTTGCGGACCGCGAGAGACGCCTCGATCGCGCCATCCGCTTTCACCCGCGCCGGCTCGCAGCGAAGGTCGCCGAGCGTGAATCGGCTGTAGGAGAGGCCGTGTCCGAACGGGAATTGCGGCGTCGGCGGCTGGTCGAGCCAGGTGCTGGAATAGTGGACTCCCGGCGCATAGGGGCGCCCTGACGGGCGCTCATTGTAGAAGATCGGGACCTGCCCGACATCGCGCGGCCAGCTCACTGGCAATCGCCCGGTCGGATTGAACTTGCCGGTCAGAACGTCGGCGACCGCGTGTCCGGCCGCGTGCCCGAGAAACCAGGTCGCGAGCGTTGCGTCCGCCCGCTCGAACAGCCACGGCAGGGTGAGCGGACGGCCCGAGGAGAGGGTCGCCACGACCGGCTTGCCAAGATCGAGGATCGCCTCGGCGAGCGCGCGCTGGCGCCCGGGCAGGCCAAGGTCGGTGCGGCTCGCCGCCTCGCCGCTCATCGCGGCAGCCTCGCCGAGGCTGAGCACGACGATCTCAGCGGCGGCGCACAGGTTGACCGCAGCCGATATGCCAGCCGTGTCTTGTCCCTCTATGTCGACGCCGCCGGCGTGGTCGATCCGGCAATGCGGCAGAGCGGCCCTGAGGCCGTCCAGAATGGACACCGCGTCCTCCGGACGACCGGCGGAAGCCCATGACCCCAGCATTTCGCCCGGCGCCGCGGCGAGCGGGCCAATGACGGCGATGCGCCGCGTTTCAGGGGAGAGGGGCAAGACGCCGCGGTTGGTCAGGAGCACGATCGCGCGCCTCGCCGCCTCGCGGGCGAGTTCGCGACGCTCCGCCGCGCGGGCCACCGAGGCTTCGGACGAGCCGCGCCGGCATGGGTCATCGAACAGGCCGAGGCGCTCCTTGAGCCTCAGCACCCGTCGCACGCTGTCGTCGAGCGTGGTCATTGTCACGAGACCGCGCTCGAGCGCCTCGGGCAGACCCTGAATGTAGGCGCCGCTCGTCATATCGATGTCGACGCCAGCATTGAGAGCGAGCGCGGAGGCCTCAACGAGATCCGCCGCCACGCCATGAGTGATGAGCTCAGCGACCGCGTTGTAGTCGCTGATCAGGACGCCCTCGAAGCTGAGCGTTCCCCTCAGCCAGCCTTGCAGGAGCTTGGCGTTGGCGGTCATCGCCACGCCGGCAAGATCGATGAATGCCGGCATGATCGCCGCGACCCCGGAAGCGAGCGCCGCCGCGAAGGGGGGCAGGTAAATCTCGCGCATCGTTCGCTCCGATATATCGGCCGAGGCGTATTCGCGGCCGGCCGTTACGGCGCCGTAGGCGCAGAGATGCTTGGCGGTGGCGGCGAGGCTATCCCTCGCCGCGAGGTCCTGCCCCTGGAAGCCCCGCGTCTTGGCTTCCGCCATCCGGCAAGCGACCCATGTGTCCTCGCCGGGGCTCTCGACGATCCGCCCCCAGCGCGAATCGCGCGCCACGTCGAGCATCGGCGCGAAGGTCAGGGCGACGCCATCGTCGGTCGCCTCTTCCGCCGCCGCCTGCGCCGTCTTCTCCCAAAGGTCGGGAGCGAACAGGCAGGCTTCCGCGAGGGAGACGGGAAAAATCGTGTGGTGGCCGTGAATGACGTCGAGGCCCAGGAGCAAGGGAACGCCGAGGCGGGATTCCTCGACCGCGAGGCG
Source organism: Roseiarcus sp. (assembly GCA_035308265.1). Taxonomy (GTDB): domain Bacteria; phylum Pseudomonadota; class Alphaproteobacteria; order Rhizobiales; family Beijerinckiaceae; genus Roseiarcus. Next base: position 12,826 of record DATGHB010000269.1, on the reverse strand, counting down.
CTGGACGGCGCGCGTTTCGTCGGCGCCCCAGAGATTGAGCAGGCACCCGATCCGCCCCGCCCTTATCCCTTCATGCAGGTCACGAAGCTCGCCCGGGCCGGTGACCGCGCGCGCCGCGGCGACCATGTTGAGCTGCCCGATCTTTTCCTCGACCGTCATCGCAGCGAGCAACGTATCGATGCGTCCCATGCTCTTTGCCCTGCGTTTGGCGGTTCGCGGCGCGACTCGCCATTCTTCTTGGAGTCGCTATTCTTTTTCTCCAGGAAATAGGTTTTGCAGGCGCCGGGCTCTCGTGCAACGGCCTGCCCTTGGCTCTGGAGTTTCCGCCAGGACGACTTCGACCGGATCGTGCGAGAACAGGCGTTGGGGCAAACGGATCAAATTCAATGACGGAACAGCCCAAGGAACCACCCGAAGGCGGCGAGGTCGCCGACAGCGCGTCGCTCAGCAGTCTGATCTCCGATTCCTTCTGGATGGCTTCGGCCTTCTGGGCTTCGCGGCAGCGCAACAAGCTTTTGGCGCTGGCTGGCGCGTTGATCGTGGTCGTCGGGACCACGGCCTACATGCAGATCAGGCTCAACTCCTGGAACCGCCCATTCTACAATGCGCTGACCAACAAGGACATGTCCGGCTTCCTGACGCAGCTTGGCGTCTTCGGCGAAATCGCGGGCGTGTTGCTGATCCTTAACGTGGCGCAGATGTGGCTCAACCAGAGCTCAAAGGTTGTCCTGCGCCAAGGTCTGGTGAACGATCTCCTGGACCAGTGGCTTGAGCCGAAGCGCGCGTTCCGCCTGTCGAACTCCGGCCCGCTCGGCGCCAACCCCGATCAGCGCCTCCAGGCCGACGCCCAGCATCTGACGGATCTCTCCACGGACTTGGGGATTGGCCTCCTGCAGTCGAGCCTTCTTCTGCTCACCTTCGTCGGCGTCCTCTGGGCGCTCTCGCGCGGCCAGTTTCTGCCATTCGCGGGCCGTGACTTCTCCCCGCCCGGCTATCTCGTATGGTGCGCGCTCTTCTATGCCGGCGCCGCATCCTATGTCAGTTGGCGGGTCGGGCGCCCGCTGATCAATCTCAATGCCGAGCACTACGCGAGGGAGGCCGACTTTCGTTTCGCGCTCGTGCGGATCAACGAGCACATCGACGGGATCACCCTCTACGGCGGCGAAGCCGATGAGAGGGAGGGCCTGAATGGGGTGTTCGGCGGCGTGCTCGACATTTCGTGGCGGATTGTCAACGCAGTGACGCGGCTGACCTGGGTTACCGCCGGCTATGGGTGGTTTACGATCATAGCCCCGATTCTGGTCGCAGCCCCGGCCTATTTCCAAGGCAAGATGAGCTTCGGCGAACTCATGGTGATCGTCGGGGCCTTCAACCAGGTCCAGAACGCCCTTCGATGGTTCGTCGACAATTTCTCCAACCTCGCCGACTGGCGCGCGACCCTCCTGCGGGTGGCGAGGTTCCGAAAGGCGATCATGAAAATGGACGACCTCGGCCAGGCCAAGAGCCGCATCCAATTTACCGAAGGCGAGGAGCCGTCGATAACGATCGACGATCTGCATGTCGCTTCGCCCGAGGGCTGCGTCATGCTGAGCGAGCCGCATGCGAACATGACCGTGAGCGAGCGCGTCCTGATCGCCGGCGAAAACGGCGAGCACAAAGCCTTGCTGTTTCGCGCCATCGGCGGCCTTTGGCCCTGGGGGAGCGGGCAAATCACCTACCCGGCGCGCAGCACAATCATGTTCATGCCGGTTCGCGCCTATATCCCGCCCGGCGCCCTCAGCGAGGCCGTCGCCTATCCGCACTCGGCGAGCGATTATGACGCGGCCGTCATCACGAAGGCGCTCGCCGATGTGGGCCTCGAACACCTCGCGCCGCGTCTGGACGAGGAGGATCGATGGGACCGGGATTTGACCGACGACGAGAAACAATGCCTGGCCTTCGCCCGGGTCATATTGCAAAGGCCGCGATGGGTGGTGGTGAACGACGCGCTCGACGTGCTCGATCCGGAATCGCGCCAGCGCATCAGGACGCTCTTCTCGAACGAGTTGTCCGAGGTCGGCCTCATCAACATCGGCCATGACCAACCGGAAACCGGCTTCTATCCCCGCAAGCTGCACCTTGTCGTCGATCCGGGCGGGCTGAAGTTCGAGCCGGAGCACGAGCATGGAATGGCGGAACCGCTCAAGTCCGCCGCCGAATCCCTTCCCGCCGAATAGAGATTGCCCATGTCCCATACCGCGAAAGCCGCAGCTGCGCCCAAATCCTCCGAGCACCGCAAGAAACTCTCCGACGAGCGCCTGCTCGATCTCGTCCAGCGCCAGACCTTCCTCTATTTTTGGGACGGCGCTGTGCCCGCGAGCGGGCTTGCGCGCGATCGCACCGGAAGGCTCGCCGACCCCGCGGACGACGTGGTCGCGACCGGCGGCTCAGGCTTTGGCGCAATGGCCCTGATCGTGGCCTGCGAGCGCGGGTGGGTGACGCGCGCTCAGGCGCGCGCGCGCCTCTCGACGATGCTCGACTGCCTCGAGAGAGCGACCTGTTACCACGGCCTCTATCCGCATTTCATGCACGGAGATACCGGCGCGACGAGGCCGTTCAGCCGCAAGGACGACGGCGCCGACCTGGTGGAGAGCGCGTTCCTGTTCCAAGGGCTCTTGTGCGCGCGCGCCTATTTCGACCGCGACGCGCCTGAGGAGAAGCGCATCCGCGATCGCATCACCTACCTCTGGAGCGAAGCAGAGTGGGACTGGTACACCCAGGGCGGCCGGATCGCGCTCACCTGGCACTGGAGCCCGACCAACGGATTCGCGCTCAACCATCCGGTCCGGGGCTGGAACGAGTGCCTCATCGCGTATGTGCTGGCGGCCTCCGCGCCGCGCTACTCGATTCCGCCCGAGGTCTACCACGAAGGTTGGGCGCAGGGGCGCGAGTTCCTCAACCGGCGCAGTTTCGAGGGCGTGGAGCTGCCGCTCGGGCCCGATTGGGGCGGGCCGCTCTTCTTTACCCACTATTCCTTCTGCGGCGTCGATCCGAGAGGCTTGAGCGACGGTTATGCCGACTACTGGGCGCAGAATGTCGCTCACACCCGCATTAACTACGCCCACTGCGTCCGCAACCCACTTGGCTACAAAGGCTACGGCCCGGACTGCTGGGGCCTCACGGCCGGCGACTCGGTCAATGGCTATGCCGGGCATTCGCCGAGCAACGACAAGGGCGTCATCACACCAAGCGCTGCCTTGGCGAGCTTCCCCTACGCGCCGACAGAGGCGATGGCCGCGCTGCGCTACTTCAACGACCATCTCGGCGACAAAATCTGGGGCCGCTTCGGCTTCATTGATGGCTTCAGCGAGCAATATGACTGGCGCGCCGACTCTTACCTGGCGATCAGCCAGGGGCCGATCGTCGTCATGATCGAGAATTATCGCACCGGCCTCATCTGGAAGCTGTTCATGGGCGTTCCCGAGATCCGTGAGGGCATGAAGAGGCTTGGCTTTAAGAGTCCGCATTTCGGCTGACGGCGCTTTGACCACGTTCGATGGCTGGATAGAAAACGAAGCGCGGTTCGCCGCTCACGCGATGTTGCGCGCGGTCTCGGCCGCCAATCTCGTCAAGGATCGGCCGGGCTTTGGGCAGCGCGTCGTTCCCCGGCCGGGATCGGTGCTCGCGTCGCCGGTCCTCGCCGCCTACGACCCCGACCCCGATTATTTCTTTCACTGGTTCCGGGATTCGGCGATCGTCATCGACGCGTTGCGGGTCGCGCTCGAGGACGGGCACGTCGACGCCACAGCCGTCGCCCGGTTGCGCGAATTTGTGGAATTCGGCCGGTCGCTGCGCAAACTGGACGGGCGGGAACTTATTCTCCACAAGCGCTTCCGAGAAAAGATCGAGCCGTCTTTCCTGCAATATGTGCGGCCCGACGCGGAGATCGCCGCGGTCGTCGGCGAGGCGGCGCTCGCGGAAGCCCGCGTCAATCCTGATGGAACGCTCGACTTCACCCGCTGGGCGCGCCCGCAGAATGATGGCGCGGCGCTCGAGGTTCTCGCGCTGGCGCGCTGGCGGACCGCGAAGCCCGGCCTGGAAGCGACCCTCCAGGCGGCGATGCTCGAGCTTGCGGCCAGCGATCTGGACTTCATCCGGACGAGGGCGCACGAACCTTCGTTCGACATCTGGGAGGAGGAATGCGGGTATCACTACTATACGCAGCTGGTGCAGGCCGAGGCGCTCGCTCGCGGCGCTGAGTGGCTCGAGGAAACCGGCGACGCCGCGCACGTCCGCGCCTGCCGCGCCGTCGCGGACGAACTTACGCCGAGCCTCGGCGCCTATTGGAGCGCGGCCGACGGCTTCCGTCGCTCGCGCATGGGCGTCATCGGCGGCGGCTCGCCCCAAAAGACGCTCGACATCGCCGTCATCCTCGGCGTTATTCACGCGGGCCGAGCGAAGGGGGCGCACAGCGTGCTGGACCCGAAGGCTCAGGCCACGCTCGCCGCGCTCGAAGACAGGTTCGACACGGAATACGCGATCAACCGCGAGCGCCCCCCGGGCCGTGGCCCAGCGATCGGCCGCTACCCAAACGACGCCTATTACGGCGGCAACCCCTGGTATCTTGCGACGCTCGCCGCGGCCGAGTTCTATTTCAGACTGGCGGTCGCGCTCACGTCGGGCGCTGAGATGGCGACGACAGAGGAGAACGCGCGCTTCCGCGGGCGCCTTAGCGCCGCCGGGGGAAATGGTGATAGTCCCGCCGCCGCCGCGATCGAACGCGGCGATACGTTCATGCGCACGGTGCAGGCCTACACGTCGGCCAGCGGCGACCTTTCAGAGCAATTCGATCGCGCGACCGGCGCACAGATTTCGGCCAAACAGCTTGCGTGGAGCTCTGCCGCCTTCATCACCGCCGCCGCGAGCCGCCGCCGGGCCTGGCAGGCCATTCAAGGCTGAGGTCCTTGCGCGACTGTCTCAGGCCCGGCGTTACGATCCGCTTCCCGAACCTGCGGCGCAGCCCGAAGGCGTGGCGGATGAGCATGTTGGCGTAGAGGCCTGGACCGCTCGAATAGATGCGCCAGCCGCCATCGACGGCAATCGAATTCGTCCTGACGCGCCCCCATTCGTCGCTCGCCTGATAGCGGTCCTGAAAGGCGGCGTCGCTCGAGCTGAAATAGGCGTTGCGTTGCCTCAGCGACGCATTGGGAAGCTCATCCGTCACGGTGATCGGGTTCGCGACCTTGAGCGCCTGCCACAGGGCAGCAAATTCGCCGATGTCGCTCATCGCCTCGCCGTAACGAAGGTGGGAATGGGTATACATGAGTCCGATTTCGCGGCCGAAGAAAGCGGCCGATTCCGCCCGCTGAAAGAATGTCTCGGGGCCCCCGTGATAGGCGATCGGCTTGTCCATGAGACGCGCGCCATCCGAAAAAAGAAGATGCTTGCGGATGAGGCTCAGGTGCCTACGGGCCTGGGCCTGAGTGAACATGCCCCCGATCATGCCCTGGGTCATCGGCAGAAGCGAGAAGGCGAGACCCGTCTGCTTGTCGCTCGGATGCAGCAGAAGCTCAGGTTCGCCGCCTTCGGGTCGGAACACGCCATAGCCGGCGACGATTCCGTCGCGGACGAGATGCCGGTTGAAGTCCTTGCGCATGGCCGCCGCGAGCGCGTCGAGCTCTCTCGCCCGTTTGGGCGTGCGATTCGTGTGGCGGAGGATTTCGGCATAGCGGCGAAGCTGTTCGTAGAGCAGAACAACTGTCCAGGCGCTCGCCATCCAGTCGCGCTTCGTCGGGTCTACCGGTTGCAGCGAATCGTTCCAGTCGCCGGGGCCATAGCGAACCAGGGTCGTGCCAGGGATGAAGCGGGCGCGCACGGTTTCGATCAGCTTGTCGACATGGCTCGTCACCGGGTCGGTGTGAGCAGTCTTCTCGAAATTGTCGGTGCGGCGCCATGCGATCGCCCCGTCGAGGAAAGCAAAATCGCCGGTCGCCTCAATATAATCGCAGAGCGCCTTGAGCGGCCAAACGATGATGTCCCCATGCGACGCCCTGTCCTGCACGACGGAATAGGGCTCCAGCATGAACCATTGCGGCCAGTCGCCGCTGTCCTCGTATTGCTGCGCGAACAGGATGCGCAGAATCTCCTTGGCCGGCCGATCGTGCTCGAGTGTCAGCAGGAGCTCGATCGAGCCCTGGCAGACGTCGCGCGTGCCCCACGCGCCGCCCGTATACTGCTCGAGGCCATGGGGCGCGGTGAGATGGATCATCGCGTCGTGCGCGAGCCAGGGGAAGACCGTGTCGACGGCAAGCGCGTCCGCGGAATTCGTGGCGCTCCTCACGCGAACGCCACGCGTGAGGCTGCGCCAGAAACGGTCGGCGGGCTTGAGCATCTGAGCCTCGTCGACCGGCTTCGCGAATTTTGAGCTGAGCGCCTCGGCTTGCTTTGAGTCCGTCATGGAGCCGACGACCGCGAACACGAATTCGTTTGTTGGGCGGGTGCGGATCGCTGCATAGGCCCCGCTGCGGCGCTTGCCGTCCGGGTAGAGGAGCTCATCCGCCCCTATGGCTTCGACGCGCCCGGGCGTGCTTGTCACGAGATGGTAGACGGCCTCGGGATACTGCCGGCCCCAGCGATCCGTGGGATCGGGCCGGAAGGCGAAGCGCTTCCGCCGCGCATCGATCGCGATGCGACCGGCATGCGCGAATTCCAGCTCGCCGAGCACAAGATGTCCGAAGACGAGAAAGCGGCATTTTTTGCCCTCGACGGAGATGCGCCATTGCACGGCGGGCTCGTCGCCGCTGACAGTTGCGGAGACCCTCACGGTTCGCTCGCGGAAGCTATAGATCCAGCGGCAGTCGTTCAGTCCCATTTCGAAGGCGGACGGGACGGTCAACAGTCGCCATCCGCCCCTGGTCTCCATGAGCATGCGCAGGCCGCTGCCGCGGGTGATGTTGTAGGGATCGCGCGAGACGGAAAAGAGCTTGTGGAAGGACGTGTTGCCGATGGTGAGCTGCGCGCCGAACACTCCGTGCATCCAAGCGGTCGCACACAAGACCGTCGCGTCGGGCAGCATCGCCTCGCCGCTGCGCACCAAGGCGCCATGGCGCCGCGCCGCGATGCGCTCCTTCTCGCCGAGGACGACGTGGCGGCTGTGCGTCCTGCCCGGAACGAAGAAAGACAGAAGTTGACCGTCGGCGCGTTCGACATGCATGCGCCGGCGGTAAAGCGCTCGTATCGCCTTGTCGTCGAGGGCCCCAGCGATAGCGGACGGAGCGTCGCTGAGCAGACTTCGCGGCGCGGCCGCCAGGGCGACCTCGCGCGCCGCCCAGTCCTTGCTGGCCGCTTCGACGGCGTCAATCCTGCTCAAATCGGAGTCGCTCGACGCCGCCGGATGATCGGGCAGGTAGAAGCCGAAGAACGTCCATGACGTCGCTGCGCCGGGCTTGAGCGTGACGGCCTTGGACTGCAGAGCAGCGCACGCAGTCTCGAACTGAAGGCGCTCCGAAGGCAGGCGCGTTCCAAATGGAAGGCCGAGCTGATCGGCGTCGCGGCTCGCAGGCCCGATCACCTGACGAAAGTCGGTCGCAAAACCCGCCGCGCCTTCAAGACAGCCGTGTGCGGCCCACGGATGCGCCCCCCCCTGCGACAGGTTCTGCCGGCTCATCAGCACGTGGGCGAGACGCGGATGCTGCACGATGTGATGGTCGATATACTGGCTGGCGTAGGCCTCGTTGTTCATGAGAAAGCCCTGATCGCCGAGCCCGAGATCCTGGATCAGGATAGCGTCGCAGGAGAGCGCCCCCTCGCGGCGGTTGACGATTTCAACCCGCCAGAACCAAGCGTTAAGGCGGGGGTGCAGCCAGAGGGTGACCCGATGGTCGACGCCGCTCCCATCTCCCTCCCAGACATAACGGTCTTCCGCGGCGCCGACCCGAAGCGCAGCCTCTGGACCGATCATCGACAGAATCGCTGGCTGCGGTCCGCCCACACGCAGATAAAAGCGCCCCATGCCGTTTGCGATTGGCAGGGCGAGCGTCTGATTGATCACGATCCGGCGATTGGCTTCCGTGTGCTCGACGGCGAAGACGGCGCCGCTTGGCAGAAGGCTGACCGCGAGGCCGGCGCCGTTGGCGATTCGCATGAGGCCGAGGTCGCCTCGGCGCGGCGTCGTCAGAATCTCAATCGATGAGTGCGGCATTCCCCCTCCCCCTTGCGCGCGACGCTTTCCCAACATCGGCCGGTCTCAAGCATCTGTAAATGACGGAGGCGACCGCGTTAAGAACGCCTTCGATCCGGACAACGGCCGCGGCGCGGGGTGAACGCGGGCGGGAATTGCGCTATTGAGCGGCGACGGGTCTGGAAGCGAAAACCGGCGCAAGCCGGTTAGGTGAGGCGATGGAAGCAAAATTTCCGAGCTATTGGATGTGGTCGGAGGCCTTCGAGATGCTCGCGCGGGCCGAACGCATGCATCGGCAATTCTTCCAGCTGTCGCGTTCGCCCTCCCCGGTCAGCTGGGAGCCGCCGGTCGACGTGCTCGAGACCGAACGCGCGGTGCTGGTGTTGGTGGCTCTGCCGGGGGTCGACTTCGGCGAGGTCAAGGCGCTGATCACTCAGGACGAATTGCTGATCTCGGGATGCCGGACCTATCCGGAGGAGATGCAGACCGCAATCATTCACCGCCTCGAGCTGCCGCAAGGCCGGTTTGAACGCCGCATTCGTCTGCCTGCCGGCCGCTACAGCGCCATTCATCGGTCGGAATTCAACGGTTGCCTGCTGATTACGCTCGAGAAGTCAGAGACCTCGAATGGCTGACGCCGTGACCGCCTCCGACGGGACCCTTGGTTCGGCGCCTTCGCCGGCATTGCCGGCCGACGCGCTCATCATCGTGCCGGTGCGCGGGATGGTGCTGTTTCCGGGGACGGTGTTGCCGATCACCCTCGGCCGCCCACGCTCGGTCATGGCGGCGCAGAGAGCGGTGAGGGAACAGAAGCCGGTCGGCATCGTGATGCAGCGCAATCCCGAGGCCGCCGATCCCCTTCCCGTCGACCTGCACCGCATGGGAACGGTCGCCAATATCGTGCGCTACATCACCGCGCCGGACGGAACGAATCATCTCCTTTGCCAGGGCGAGCAACGGTTCCGGGTCGACGACTACCTCAACGGCTGGCCGTTCTTCGTCGCCACGACGGAGCGGATTCCAGAGCCCACTGCAAAGTCGGATCAGATCGAGGCCCGTTTCGTTCATCTCAAGGGCCAGGCGATCGAAGCGATCCAGCTCCTGCCGCAAGCGCCGGCCGAATTGCTGGCCACCATCCAGGGCGTCGAGGAGCCGAGCGCGCTCGCCGATCTGGTGGCGACCTTCATGGACGCGACCCCGGACGAGAAGCAGGAGATCCTCGAGACGGTGGACATCGGCGCCCGAATGGAACGGGTGTCGCGGCTGCTCGCGCATCGGATCGAGGTGCTGAGACTCTCGCAGGAGATCGGCCGGGAGACCAAGGCCTCGCTCGACGCCCGCAATCGCGAGGTCCTGCTGCGCGAGCAGATGGCGGCGATACAGCGCCAGCTTGGGGAAGCGGACGAGGGAAAGTCGGCCGAGATGGCCGAACTCGAGAAGGCGATCGCCAACGCGCATATGCCGAAGGAGGTCGACGACCAGGCGCGTAAGGAGTTGCGAAGGCTCCAGCGGATGCCGGAGGCGGCGGGCGAGTACGGCATGGTGCGCACCTACCTCGACTGGCTGGTGGACTTGCCGTGGGCGCTGCCCGAGGAATCCCCCATCGACATCGCAGCGGCGCGGCGCATCCTCGACGAGGACCACTTCGGCCTCGAGAAGATCAAGCGCCGGATCATCGAATATCTGGCGGTGCGCAAGCTCGCCCCGGACGGCAAGGCGCCGATCCTCTGCTTTGTCGGGCCTCCCGGGGTCGGCAAGACGTCGCTCGGCCAGTCGATCGCGCGCGCGATGAACCGCAAGTTCGTACGGGTGAGCCTCGGCGGGGTGCACGACGAAGCCGAGATCCGCGGTCATCGGCGAACCTATATCGGCGCGCTGCCGGGCAATATCATCCTGGCGATCCGGAAAGCTGGAACCCGCGACTGCGTCATGATGCTCGACGAGATCGACAAGCTCGGCGCCGGCATCCAGGGCGACCCGGCCTCGGCGCTCCTCGAAGTGCTGGACCCCGAGCAGAACAACACCTTCCGGGACAATTACCTCGGCGTGCCGTTCGACCTGAGCCGCGTCGTGTTCATCGCCACCGCGAATATGCTCGACACCATCCCCGGCCCGCTCCGGGATCGCATGGAGATCATCAGTCTCGCCGGCTACACCGGAAACGAGAAGTTCCAAATTGCCCGCCGCTACCTTGTGCGCCGTCAAATGGACGCCAATGGCCTTAAGCCCGGCCAGGTCGAGCTCGCCGACGAGGCGATCCGGGCGATCATCGAGCACTATACCCGCGAGTCCGGCGTTCGCAGCCTCGAGCGCGAGATCGGCAGGGCGCTGCGCCAGGCCGCGATGCGGATCGCGGAGGGCGAGAGCGGCCCGATCGCGATTTCCGCCGGCGATCTCCTCACCATCTTGGGCCCGCCCCCGTTCGAGGACGAGGTCGCGATGCGCACCAGCGTGCCGGGAGTGGCGACCGGGCTCGCCTGGACGCCGGTCGGCGGCGACATTCTGTTCATCGAGGCGACCGCCATTCCAGGCGCCGGCCGGCTGATCCTCACCGGCCAACTCGGCGACGTGATGAAGGAGAGCGCGCAGGCCGCGCTCAGCATCGTCAAGAACCGCGCCGGCTCATATGGGATCGACGCCTCCCGCTTCGAGAAGACCGACATCCACATCCATGTGCCGGCGGGCGCGACCCCGAAGGACGGCCCGAGCGCGGGGGTGGCGATGTTCATGGCGCTGGTCTCGCTGCTCACCGACCGCACCATACGCAGCGACACCGCGATGACCGGAGAGATCAGCCTCCGAGGCCTGGTGCTGCCGGTCGGCGGGATCAAGGAGAAGGTGGTCGCCGCGCAGCGGGCGGGGATCCGCCGCGTCATGCTGCCGGCGCGCAACCGCAAGGACTTCGAGGACATCCCCGAGGAGGTGCGCCAGCAACTGGGGTTCGTGTGGCTCGAACGGGTGGACGATGCGGTCGCCGCCGCGCTCGAGCCGGCCAAGCCGACGAAGGGCGCCGCCGCGTCGCCCGCCGACCAGGACGCCGTGTCTTAGGCCGGTTTGCCTTCGGGCGGAGTCGGCCCGGCTCCGCCTCGGCGGCGGGCTGCAAGATAGATCGGACGAGGTTTGGGTTTTCTTGGCGGCTGGCTGTCTTGCCACGAAACCTCCCGATCATGCCTATTGGATTCTCTTGGATTTCCTTGGATTCTCTCGTCAATTCCAAGATGAAACTTAAGAGATTGATAATGCTCCTGTTTCAGGCACGGTTCCCTCACCCAAAATCGCGGTGAGGGAATAGACGTTCTCGGTTTCGACCCTGACAAGGCCGCCGATCGCCTCGGCCGCCATGAGTTTCTTGTTCGCCTCGCGGGTATATTTGATCGCCATATCCGGTCGCGTCCAGCCGAAGATCGCCATCAACTGATTGACCGTCGCCCCGGCCTCGGCGAGCCGGCGAGTGGCGGCCTTGCGAATGCCGTGCGGCGTGCAATTGACGAGGCCCGCGCGCTCGGCAGCTTCGCTGAACCACGCCCCCAAGTGCTCTTTGCCGACGTTCGTGCCGCGCCTAAGGGTGATGAAGACCAATTGCTCGGGCCGCCCCTTGGGGCCGGCGGCGAGCGCCTGGCGGAGCGGCGCGAGGATCGGCAGATAGACGAGAGCGCCCGTCTTCTCATTCCGAAGCTGGATCGTGCCATCCTTCTGAATGTGCTGGCGGCCGCGCCGCGCCGCGTCGCCGATCCTCAGACCCGTGTAGAGCAGAATCGAATAGACAAGCCGCTTGTACGAGCCGAGCGGATAGGCCCGCTCAAATTGCGCAAGTTCTTCCTCGCTCCAAGTCTTATGACCGTCCTCTTCATCGACGCTGGCCTTCTTCGGCTTGAGGCCCTTGATGCCCTCACAGGGATTGCGGTCGACGTGGCCGACGCTGACCGCCCAGACAAAGAGGTTCTTGAGCGCGGTCAGGATCGAGTTGGCCTGCTCGGGGGTTTCCTTCCGTGCCTCGAGGGCTTCGATGATGACGGATCTGGTTATGTCCTCCGTGTCGTAACCGAGCGCCGCCCATTTTTCGTAGATATGGCCGCGCGTTTTGCGCGTCATCGGCTTGTAGGCCTGCCATTCCGAGCTCTTGAGATAGAGATCGATCAGGCCTTTGAATTTGGTCTTCGGGGCCTGCCGTTGATTTCGGACGACTATCGTCTGGCCTGCAAGATAGGCTCGATAGACAGCGTTGAATTCATCCGAGCCATACAGATCGGGCAAGCGGACGCGGGGCTCGCTGCGATTGCGGCGCAAATACCAAACTTTGCGGCCATGCCGTGTGTGCTGGCGCTGAACGAAGGGCAAGTTGGGGCGAGGCATTAGAGGACGACCTTCTTCTTCGGCCGGTCCCGAATCCTGATCGGTCCCAGCGGCTCGTCGTCGCGCCCGTTGGGCAGGGCGGCGGCTTGCTCTTCTGTTTCGAGAACAATGTCAATCGATCCATCCGCGCCGATCTTGACGCGCTTCGCTCCGATTTTCTGAGCCTCGCACAAGGCGCGCGCGATGTCGGCTTGCTTTACTCGCGCAGGGACGGTCATGGCGCGCGAGGAGCCCGTCCAGATAGCGTCTGAACGGCGTGAGGATTTGAGATGGGCGCCCTCAGATCGCCTTGGCGAGCTTTGTGATGTTGTGGGC
>DATGHB010000268.1:0-2448 GCA_035308265.1 Roseiarcus sp. | reverse complement strand
CTGATGCTCGCCGAAATAGATCAACTTGAAGTCGCCCTCGCTGGCGGCGGAAACACGCTGCCAGGGCCACTGGTCGGTCGGGGCTGGGAGGCTATGGGTTAATGGCTGTTTCGTCAAGCCTCTCAATGGCTTGTCCACGGTATGGTCGAATGTTCGTTAAGGTTAGGCCCCCATTAACTCCAGACGACTTAAGGTCAGGGGCGGACGGCGCGCTCTTCCTCTGCGTCGAGCCGGCGAGCGAGCGATGCGGACCACGACCTTCTCCTTTATCGACCATCTGCCAGCGCCGGTGCGCGAGTTCCCCAAGCGCCGGGCGGCCGAAATCGCCGGGCTCGCCGCACTCGCGGGCGTCGCCGGCCTGACCCTTGCGCTGCTCACCTGGTCGGTCAGCGATCCCTCTCTCAATCATGCGACCAGCGCACACATCCACAATCTTCTCGGCGCTCCAGGAGCGATCGCCGCCGACCTGGTGATGCAGTTCATCGGTCTTGCGTCGGCGGCGCTGCTGGTTCCGCCCGCTTTCTGGGGCTGGACCCTCCTGACCCAGCGGCGGCTCGACCGGCCGCGCCTGAAAGCCGGCCTCTATCTCCTGGGCGTGATCGCGGCGGCAGCGCTGGCTTCGCTGCTTCCCGCGCCCGGGAGCTGGCCGCTGCCGACGGGTCTCGGCGGCGTCCTCGGCGACGCGGTCCTCATGATCCCGCGCCGCATTCTTCCGGTCTCGCAATGGGTGACAATCGCGCTCGGCGCTTCTCTCGCCGCAATCGCCATCCTCGGGCTCGCCGCCGCCTCCGGCGCCGCCGGCGCGGCGACCGGCTTGGCGGAAGACGCGCCCAACCAGCCGAGCGGACCGGCCCGGGCCCAAACGCTGGCGCGCTTCGACGACGAAGAGGGCGAGGATCGCCCAAGCTTCGGCATGGTGTCGATCGGCGCCGTCATTCACGCCCTTCTCACGGCAAAGGGGACGCTGCGCCGCATGGCGCGGCGCGGCTCGAGGACCGCAGGCGCGCCGTCCGCCATGCCGAGCGCTCAGCCCGCGCCGCCTGTCGCGCCCGCGGCGTCCTGGCCGAGCCTCCCCGATTCCGACGACGTTGCGAGCCTCGCCGCCGCTTTGGCCCCGCGAGGCGCTGCCGCGGCGCCCCTCGCGGTTTCGCTTCCCCTCCGTCCGGCCGCGACACGGCCTTTGGCCGGCGCGCCGCAGAGGCCGCGCGGCGAGTGGATCATGCCTTCGATCGCCATGCTGGCGGAGCCGAAGAAATCGGCCGGCTTGAAGGTCTCGCAGGACGCGCTCGAGCAGAACGCGCGCTTGCTTGAAGGCGTCCTCGACGATTTTGGGGTGAAGGGCGAGATCGTCAACGTGCGCCCGGGCCCGGTGGTGGCTCTCTATGAGCTCGAGCCGGCGCCGGGCATCAAGTCCTCGCGGGTGATCGGGCTCGCCGACGACATCGCTCGCTCGATGTCCGCGGTGTCGGCGCGCGTCGCGGTGGTTCAGGGCCGCAACGCCATCGGCATCGAACTGCCGAACCAGCGCCGCGACACCGTCTACTTGCGCGAGCTTCTCTCCAGCGAGGACTTCGGCAAATCGAACCATCGCCTGCCGATCGCCCTCGGCAAGACGATCGGCGGCGAGCCGGTGATCGTCGACTTGACCCGCATGCCCCACCTCTTGGTCGCCGGCACCACCGGGTCGGGCAAGTCGGTCGCGATCAACACCATGATCCTCTCGCTCCTCTACCGGATGAAGCCCGAGCGCTGCCGGCTCATCATGGTCGATCCGAAGATGCTCGAGCTTTCCGCCTACGACGGCATCCCCCACCTGTTAACGCCAGTGGTCACCGATCCGAAGAAGGCGGTCATCGCGCTCAAATGGGCGGTCCGCGAGATGGAGGACCGCTACAAGAAGATGTCGAAGCTCGGCGTGCGCAACATCGACGGATTCAACGCCCGCGTCGCCGACGCCCTCGCCAGGGGCGAGGCGCTGACCCGCACCGTCCAGACCGGCTTTGATCGCGAAACGGGGGAGGCGGTCTACGAGTCCGAGGAGATCCCCCTCGACGAACTGCCCTATATCGTCGTCGTGGTCGACGAAATGGCCGATCTCATGATGGTCGCCGGCAAGGACATCGAAGGCGCAATCCAGCGGCTCGCGCAAATGGCTCGCGCCGCCGGCATCCATCTCATCATGGCCACCCAGCGGCCTTCGGTCGACGTCATCACCGGCACCATCAAGGCCAATTTCCCGACCCGCATCTCGTTTCAGGTGACGAGCAAGATCGACAGCCGCACCATCCTCGGCGAACAGGGCGCCGAGCAGCTGCTCGGCCAGGGCGACATGCTCTACATGGCGGGCGGCGGGCGCATCTCGCGCGTCCACGGGCCGTTCGTGTCGGACAACGAAGTCGAGAAGGTGGTCGCCCATCTCAAGAAGCAGGGCGCGCCCGAATACCTGTA
>DATGHB010000267.1:0-31254 GCA_035308265.1 Roseiarcus sp. | reverse complement strand
CGGCCGAAACGCTCGACGGTGTAGTTGAAGCCCTGCGGCACCTGCCGGACGCCCATCAGCACGGTGATCACGATGAACGCGACGACGACGATCGCGAAGACGCTGACCCCCTGGATCATCGATCGAGCTCCGTTGCCTGCGGGCCGCGAGCCAGAATCGCCGCGGCGGGCGCGTGCAATCTAGCGATGAACCGGGGGCGCCGCCACCGCCTCCCTTCGTGGCGGCCCGCTTAAACGGCTTCGGCGCCTCTGCGGGCCAGTTCGGCGGCGCGCCGGCGCGCCTGGAACCTTCCCAGCTGCTGGTCCAGGATGACCCCGATGAGGATGACGCCCCCCATCACCGCGTAGTTGAGCGAAGAGGGGATGCCGAGCAGGTTGACGAGATTCTGGAGTTCCTGCAGCAGCACGACCCCCAAAACGACGCCGATGAGCGATCCCTCGCCGCCGAACAGCGAGCAGCCGCCGAGCACGGCCGCGGCGATCGCGTAAAGCTCATAGAAATTGCCCTGCGAAGATGGCGAGATCGAGCGCGTGTACATGGCGAAATAGATCGCCGCGATCGCGGTCAGCACCTGGCAGATGACGTAGGCCCAGATGATGACCCGATCGGTCCGGATGCCCGAAAAGCGGGCCGCTTCCTCGTTCTTGCCCACGGCGTAAAGATGGCGCCCGAAGATGGACCGGTGCAGCACGAACCACATGACGAACGCGACGACAAGCAACGCGACGAAGGTGATCGGGACGCCATGGATCTTGCCCGTGGTCAGCCAGTCGAGAGCCGGAAAGTCCTGCCCGAAGCCAAAACCGGCCGTGGCGTCCTGCGTATAGAACCGCGCGATCCCGCGATAGAACAGCAAGCCGCACAGGGTCACGATAAACGGCTGCAGCTTGAGCTTAGTGATCAAGAGGCCGTGGACGAGCCCCACCACGACCGCCAGCGCGAGCATCAGCACCACCGCCAGCGGCCAGGGGACGCCCCTGGTCGCGACGAAGTCGACGAACAGCAGCCCGACCAGCCCGATCATCGAGCCGACCGACAGTTCGATCCCGCCGGTAATGATGACGAAAGCCTGCCCGATCGCCGAGAGGCCGAACATGCCGACCAGGTTCGAGGTGTTGGAGAGGTTGATCGGCAACAGGAACCTCGGGTTGAGGATAGTCACCACCACCCCAACCGCCAGGATGAGAATCAGAAGACCAAAGTCTTTCTTGGTCATGCGGTTCCCGCCAGGTTTGGAGTTTTGCCCACCGCCAGAAGCAAGACATTCTCCTCGCTGAAGTGCTCGCGCTCCAGAATGCCTGAAATCGCGCCCTCGTGCATGACCGCGATGCGATCGGAAACCCCGATCACCTCTTCCATGTCGCTCGAAATCATCAAGACCGCGACCCCGGCGTCGGCCAGTTCGCGCATCAGGCGATAGATTTCGGCTTTCGTCCCGACGTCGATGCCGCGCGTCGGCTCGTCCATGATGATGACCCTGGGCGCCATGGCCAGCCATTTGGCCAGCACCACTTTTTGCTGGTTGCCGCCCGAAAGCGAACTGGCGAGGGTCGTCAGCGTCGGCGTCTTGATCGCCAGATTGGTCCGCTGGATTTCCGCGGTTGCGGCCTCCATGCGCTGCGACACCAGAAAATGCCTCGCATGCGCTTTCAGGTTTGGGAGCGAAATATTCTCGACGATTGGCAGGCCAAGCAGGATGCCCGCGCCCTTGCGGTCCTCCGGCACCAGAAATATCCCGTGCGCCACGGCGTCGGCGGCGGACGAGAGGGCCACCGGCGTCCCGTCGATTTCCAGTTTTCCGCCCAGAATCGGATCGATGCCGAACAAGGCGCGGGCGAGTTCCGTGCGGCCCGCCCCAACGAGGCCGGCGAGCCCCAAAATCTCTCCTTCGCGCAAATCCAGGCTGATCGGGCGCAGCGGGTAGGTGGTGGTTTGCACCGCCCGGGCCGACAGCCTGACCTTGCCTGGCGCGCCCTTCGGCCCCCCCGTACGCGCCTTGAGGTCGCGCCCGATCATCAGCTTGACCATGCGGTCATGGGAAATCTCGGCCCTGGCGAGAGTCCCCGCCAGTTTCCCGTCGCGCAACGCGACGACTCGGTCGGCGGCGCGTTCGATTTCGTGCAGCCGGTGCGAAATGAAGATGACCGCGATTCCCTCCGCCTTGAGGCCGGCGATGACGTTGAGAAGCTTCTCGGTTTCCGCCAGCGGCAGGCTCGAGGTCGGTTCATCCAGAATCACCAGCCGCGCCTCGACCGAAAGCGCCTTGGCGATCTCGACCATCTGCTGTTGCGCCAGCGACAGGCTGGCGACCGGCGTATCGGGTTTGAAGTTGGCGCCGAGCCGTTCGAGGAGCGGCGCCACCTTGGCGCGCTGGACGCTTCGGTCGACAAACCGCATCCAGCCCCAGTTCAGCGGCTCGCGTCCGATAAAGACGTTTCCGGCGACATCGAGATTGTCGAATAGATTGAGTTCCTGGTGCACGAAGGCAATGCCCGCGCCCATGCTGTCGGCAACCGAGAGCGCATGGCGGACGGCGCCGTCGATCCCGATCTCGCCGCCATCGGGGGCGATCACGCCGCCCAAGATCTTCATGAGCGTGGACTTGCCCGCCCCGTTCTCGCCCACGAGGCCGATAACTTCGCCCCGCGACACCTGCATGGAAAGCCCGCTCAGCGCCTGAACCCCGGAATAGGCTTTGCGCACATCGGTGAGCGTAAGGAATGGCGCCGGCGCCTCGGCGCCGCCGGGGTGAGGCTCTGGACTTTTCATGATCGCTCGGAAACAGGCAGGCGCCCGGGGATGCGGCAATTGAGACAATGCCACTCCCCGGGCGCCGCCGGCAAGGCGAAAAACTCCCGACCCGCCCGAAGTCAGGAAGGCGGAAACGTCCCCCTTACTTGCCCTGCATCTTCTTCAAATTGGCGGCATAGGCGTCGACCGTGTCCTTGGTCACGATCTTGGTGGGAATGATGATAAGGCCGTTGGCCGGAATGCCAGATTTGTCGCCCTTGAGGTAGGCGGCCATCAACTTCATGCCCTGATAGGCCCACTCGAAGGGCTGCTGGACCACGGTTGCGGCAATGGTGCCTTCCTTAACCCCGCCGAGGGTGACCGGGTCATCATCGAACCCGACGATGGTGATTTTGCCGAGCTGGCCCGCTTCCTTGACCGCCGCATAGATCTCGGGCGTGTTGTAGGAGTAGAAACCGACCAGGCAGTTGATGCTGGGATCGGCCGTCAGCACATCCGAGACGTTGCTCTTGGCGCGGGTCTGGTCCATGCCGTCGCTGCGGGTGTCGACCAGGGTGATGCCGGTCCCCTCGATGCCGTCCTTGAAGCCCTCGGCGCGCTCCTTGAAGTTGGCGGCGTCGAGGAGGCCGACAAAGCCCATGCATTTGCCGCCCTTGGGCATCGCCTTCTTGGCGATTTCCGCGGCCTGCTTGCCGGCATCGACGTTGGACGAACCGATATAGGCGATGCGCTTGCTTTGGGGCGCGTCGGAATCGGTGGTGAACAAGGCCGTTTCGCCGGCGATCTTGTCGAGAACATTGGTCGCCTTCGGATCGACGGCTGACACCATGATCGCCTTGACGCCCGCGGCCGCCAGATTGTCCATCAGCGTCTGCTGCGACGCCACGGTGGCCTGCGCCGGATATTCAAGCTCCATCTTGAAGTCGGGCAGTTCTTTCTCCGCCGCGGCGACACCGGCGCCCGCGGCTTTCCAAAAGTCGGACGCGCCGTTAGTCACGAACGCCAGCGTCGGCTTGTCGGCGGCCTGGGCGCCGCTCGCCAAAGCAAAAAGGGCGCTTACAGCGACGCCCGCGAGAATAAGCCTCTTCATCACGTTTCCTCCAATGCGGCCGTCCGTGCGGTTTGGCGACGCGCTTCAGCCCCAGCGGCCGGCGCCAATTCCGTACCGGCGGCCAGGAACCGGGTCAAGAGCATTCTTCATACTATCATACTAATGGCGGAGCCGTCCCTGGACGCCGAGCAGGATCCGCCGAAAAGCAGATCGTTTTTCCGGCTCAAACTCCCGCGAAAGGAGAGGAATCGAGGAGGTTCGCGCGTCCGTCAGTCCGCGAGCGCCAGGCCGACGCCGCCCGCGCTCAAGGTCCGCCCCGCCGCCTTCGCGTCTTCGGCGCGATCGAGCCTGATGAGCGCCAGCGCTTCGCGCCCCGAGGAGGAGCCGAGCGCGCCGACGCTAAGCTCGCGGTCGAGCACGGGCGTTCCGGGCGCAGGCGGCGGGCCGGCCAGCTTGACCCGCGCGACACGCTTCCGCGCCGTCCCGCGGTGCTTCATGCGCGAGACGACCTCCTGCCCGACATAGCAGCCCTTATCGAAATCGACCCCGTGGAGGAGATCGAAATTGGCGTCGTGCGGGAAAGCGTCGCCGTAGGCGAAATCGAGGCCGCCCTTGGGCGCGCCAACGGTGATGCGCAGGCCCTCGTACTCCCTCGCATGCTCCGACCCGATCGCGGCTGCCGTCGCGCGGGGCAGGATCGCGCGGAAGCCGAGGCGCGGATCGCGCGGGTCGGCATAGAGAAGGCCACCGTCGATCTTCGGCGGCTCGGCCTCCCAGAAGGCGGCGACGGCGCGGCTGGCGCTCTCGTCGGCGATCGCAACCTTGGCGCGCAGCTTGTAGAAGCCGAGCCGCTTCGTGAGATCGACCGCCTGAGCCGCCGCGCAGTCGATGAGATAAGACGGCTCGTCGCCTCCCGCGCGGACGACGATCATGTCGAACAGGATCTTGCCCTGCGGCGTCAGCAGCGCCGCATAGCGCGCTTCACCCGGCTCGAGCCGCTCGACGTCATTGGTCAAGAGCCCCTGCAGAAAGCCCGCCGCATCCGCGCCGCTCACGGAAATGACGCCGCGATCGTCGAGATGGGCGGCTTTCTTGTCCATGGGGATCACGCCTCCGGTTGAGCCTGCAAGCGGGAAAGAAGTCAAACAGGCCGCTTTCCCGCTAAGAACGCCGGTTCTTGACGGTGGCTAATCGCACACTTGCACGTGATGGATCCGCCCATGGATGCGCACTGTCGCCGGATAACAACCGTTGGCTTCGCCAGCAGAGGTATAGACCGCAGCGGGCGGCGCCGGCGTCGTGAACCAATGGTTGACGGCGGCGGCGTGGCCGAACAGGGTTCCCGCCGCAACGGCGCCAATAATCACGCCGGCGAATGCGGCGGGCGCGAAGACGATGAACGCCTTGGCGGGCGCGGCGACGAGCAGGGCGCTCAGGCCGACGCCGGCGGCGGCCAACAGTGATTTCGATCGAGTCATCATGTCGCTCCTGTTGGGTTGAGATGACTGGAAGTTAAAGACTTAAAGGCGGCGGAAACATGGGCGGGCCGAATCGAGCAGCGAGGCTTGTGGCGTCGCATGCCGGCCCTCTCGTCTCCGGCTCCGCTCTCCGGTTGGGCTTGCCAGCGGGAAGACTGTCGAATAGGCCGCTTTTCCCTGCCCCCAAGTAAGAGTCGACATGGCCCCCAGTTTCGATTGCGTCCTCATGAACGGGACCGTGGTCAACCACGATGGGATCGGTCAGCGCGACATTGGCGTTCGTGATGGGCGCATCGCCGGGATCGGCGCCTTGAGCCAAACCGCGGCGGGCGAGCGTATCGACTGCCGGGGCCTTCACCTTCTCCCGGGCGTGATCGATAGCCAAGTGCATTTTCGCGAGCCGGGGCTCGTCCACAAGGAAGATCTGGAGACAGGTTCCCGCGGCGCGGTCTTAGGGGGAGTAACCGCGGTTTTCGAAATGCCCAACACCGACCCGCTGACGACGAGCGCCGAGGCGCTCGCGGACAAGCTCGCGCGGGCCAAAGGCCGCATGCATTGCGACTTCGCCTTCTGGGTGGGCGGAACACACGACAATGTCGTCGACATTCCTGAACTCGAGCGCCTTCCGGGTGCGGCCGGAATCAAGGTGTTCATGGGCTCGTCCACCGGACACCTCCTGGTCGCAGACGATGAGGGGGTGCTCTCGATCCTCAAACAGACCCGCCGCCGCGCCGCCTTCCACAGCGAAGACGAGGCGCGCCTCGCCGAGCGCAAGGCCCTGCGCGTCAGAGGCGAGCCGTCCTCGCATCCCGTCTGGCGCGACGAGATTACGGCTCTGCGTTCGACTGAACGGCTCATCAGGCTCGCTCGCGAGGCGCGGGCGCAGGTGCATGTCCTGCATATCTCGACGCGCGAGGAAATGGCGTTTCTGGCCGGGGCCAAGGACGTGGCGAGCTGCGAGGCGACGCCGCAGCATCTGACGCTGACCGCAGAGGACTATCCGCGTCTTGGGACGCGGATGCAGATGAACCCGCCGATCCGCGGGCGAGACCATCGCGAGGCGATCTGGCGCGGGCTCGAGCAGGGCGTGGTCGACGTGCTCGGCTCCGACCACGCGCCTCACACTTGGGAAGAAAAGGCGAGGCCCTATCCGGAGAGCCCGTCGGGCATGACGGGCGTGCAGACGCTCGTTCCGATCATGCTCGATCACGTGAACGCGGGGCGGCTCAGCCTTCAGCGCTTCGTCGACCTGACCAGCGCCGGGCCACAGCGTCTGTTCGGCATCGTCGGCAAGGGCCGGATCGCGATGGGCTATGACGCCGACTTCACCATCGTCGATCTCAAGCGCCGCGAGACAATCCGCGACGCCTCAATCGCCTCGCGCTCGCGCTGGACGCCCTATGACGGCAAGACAGTCGCCGGCTGGCCGGTCGGAACGATCATCCGGGGCCGCCGGGCGATGTGGGAGGGCGAGCTGCCGACGGCGTCGATCGGAGAGGCAGTGCGCTTCTGGTGATTCCCGCGCTTCCTCCACAGATCGGGTTTTGCCACGGCTTATGGCTGAAGCTAATCTTGTGACAAACACGAGGACGTCAGGTGCTGGGCGGCGTCTTTATTTCGTACCGACGGGAAGATTCGGGCGGCTATGCCGGGCGAATCTATGATCGCTTGGCCCAAGCGCTGGGAAGCGACAACGTCTTTTTCGACGTCGACAGCATCGCCCCGGGCATCGACTTCGTCGACACGCTTTCTGAGCGGGTCGGGCGGTGCGACGCGCTGATCGCGCTCATCGGCAAGCAATGGCTGACCATCGCCGGCGCCGACAAGCGGCGCCGCCTCGATGATCCGGGCGACTTCGTGCGCATCGAAATCGAGGCGGCCCTAACGCGCGGGATTCGAGTCATTCCTGTCCTCGTCGACGGCGCGACGCTGCCGATGAGCCAGGACCTGCCGCCGAGTCTCGAGAAATTGCCGAGACGGCAAGGCATCGAGATCTCGCTCGCCCGTTTCGATTCGGACGTGGAGCGGCTCAACCGGGCGCTGGCGGAACTGGAGGAAGAGCTTGGCCGTAGCCGGCCGGACGCCCCGACGACCCCGGCGCCGGATCGCCCTCGAGACGCGAGCGCCGCGCCTTCATCCGCCGCCTCGGCGCCCCTCGGGCTCATGAGCGCGGCCGCGCCAAGCGACGCTAAGAGCTGGCGCCGCTCCGCGCCCGTCGCCGGCGCGATCCTCGGCGCCGGGGCCATCATCGCGGCCGCGCTGGTTTACGCCAGCTTGCCGCGCGGACACGCCGCCCATCCGTGGAAGCCGAGTTTCGATTGCCGACTCGCCGCGGGCAAGGCCGAACTCATGATCTGCAACAACGAGCAATTGTCCGAGCTCGATAACGAACTGAGCGTGCTCTACACCACGATCCGGAAATCGCTCGCCGGCGAAGATCAAAGGCAGCTCGACAGCGCGGAAAGCGTATGGGTCGTCGAACGCAATGCGTGTGGCCGTGATTTCAACTGCATCAAGAAAACATACGACGATCGCATCGCCGAGCTGAAGAAGAAACTGGCCACGAAACCGTAACCGCGCTGCGTCGCTGCTCCTCCCCCAGACCAGGCCCTCCTCAGGGCTCGATGGCGAGCCTTCTCTCCGAGCGCGCCATTCTCATTTTCGCACTTTGACGGCGCGGCAGTCCTTCAGAACGGCCTGCGGATCGAGTCCGGCTCGAGTTCAACCGGGCGCGGCGGCGGGCCGGCCATCGCGAGCCGGTAGGCGATGAGCCAGAGAAGCAAAACGCCCAGCGCCCAGCCGAGAATCTGCCAGGCCCAGATCGAGGGAATGCCAAAGAGCCAGGCGGCGGCGCCCGCGTTCGGCGCGCCGAAGAGATCGACGCCGAACATCTGTCCGGGCCCGATGGCGAGAAAGATCCATCCCATCGCGGCCACCCAGGCAATCGGCCGCCACGCCCGGCCGTTCGGCGCGCGCGGCGCGGCCTCCGCCAGATAATCGTGATAGCGCATGCGGTGCTCGCGCCGCGAACGCTTCTGCGTGAGCAGTGAGAAGAGGAGACAGATGGCGACGTTGAAGACGAGGCCCCAGCCGGCCGAGTGCACCGTCCACGGCCATCGGCCCCAGGGAATGTCGATGGTGAAGAAATTCGCCAGCGTCAGTCCGAGCTGGTCGGTGAAGAAGACGAGCGTGAGGCCGGCGATCAGTCCCGAGAGCACGGCCTGAGGCGTCAGCCAGCTGAGCCAGGTGACGGCGAGGGCCGCCGGCAGGAGCTGGAGCGCGAACGGAAGCGCGAGGGCGCCGAACTCAGCCTGGGCCTGCGGCGCATAGGTCGCGCCGACCAGCGCGAAAAGCAGCGTGAAGCCGACGCCGATGCGCCCGAACAGCTTCTGGTCGGCGTCCTCCGCCTCCGGCCGGAGATAGTGTCGATAGAAATCGCGGGCGAAGATCGTGCCGGTCGCCGAGGCGTAAAGCGCGGCGGTCGCCTGAGTCGCGGCGGCGGCGGCGACGGCGAGCAACCCGAGAAACCACGGCGCGCGCGTCGCGAGCGAATTGAGATAGTCGGCCACCAGGCCCGCCTCCTGTCCGGTCGCGAGCGCGGGCAGATCGCGGGCCGCGCCGAGCGAGGCCGCCTCGACCGCGGGCGAAGCGCCAAGAAACAGAGCGCCGACGCCCGCGACGACCGAGAAAAAAACGAAGCCGAATCCAACCGCGGCGCCCGCCAGCCAGACCTGCTGCGGGGCGAAGCCCCGCGCGTCGCGTGAGGAGAAGGCGAGAATCGCGAAGGCGGGCGCGAGCTGGAAACCCATCAGCGAGAGCGTCGTCGACAAAACCATCGAGGTCGTCCAGACCCCGCCGACCGGCGACTCCCGGCTGAAGCCCGCCACGAACTGCACGACGCCGGGCGTTGCGAAATAGGCGTTGTACCCTCCCTGGGAGGCGCCCCAGTCCCCAGCCTTGGACGCGCCGAGCTTGGCGAGCAGGGACACGAAATTGCCGAAGCCGCCAAGTTCGACCCATGCGACGACGCCGACCGCCACGACCGCGGCCGCGAACATCAACGTCTGCAGGACGCCGACGAAACTCGCGGCCCGGATGCCCCCAAGCACGACGTAGACGAAGACGAGGGCGCCCATGAGCCACATGGCCAGCGCCCAGGGAATTGCGCCATCCGACAGGACCTGGATGAGATAGCCGGTCGCCGCAAGCTGCATGCCGAGAAACGGAACGGCGAAAAGAAGCGCGACGAGAAGCAGGACCGGCCGGATGAGGGGACCGCCGAAATAGTCGGCGTACATCTCAACCGGAGTGACAAAGCCGAAGCGCCGGCTCACGATCCATTGCCGCGAGACGACAAGCGCGCCCGCGAGCGGAATGACGATCGCGCCAAGCGCGAGCGCGGACGCCTGGAACCCGTCGCGGAGGATCGTCGCCGGCAGGCCGATGGCCATCCAGCCGGTGAAGGAGATCGCGGTCGCGCTGGCCGCAAAGACCCAGGAGGGAAGGCCGCGTTCCGCGAGGAAGAAATCCAGCGCGCCGCGGCGGCCGCGCGCCGAATCGGCGCCCCAGAAGACGCAATAGGTCGCGTAGAGCGCGACGAAAACGAAAAGCCAACCGAGGCGCGGAGTCATCGCTGCGGCCTCTCCGCGCCGTTCAGCTTATAGACCATCTGGTAGGAGCCGCGCACGCCGTAGTTGATGATGATATAGATGACGAAGGCGGAGGCGAGGGCCGTGAAGCCGACAAGTCCCAGCGCGACGTCCGTCTCGCCAAAGCCCGGATTGAAAAGAACGCTCGTGATGTAGCAGAGCGCGCCGACCACATAGGCGCCCAGCCCGAGCGCGACCTGCGGCTGACTGAAGTCCGCGCCGTAGATGCGGTTGATGATGACATGCGTGACGAAAGCCACGATCATCGTGGCGAAACCGGAAAGGCCGGCCAACAGCGAGTCCTCCGAGAAGCCGGACAGGATCAGGCAGACGCCGAAAGCGCCGAAAAAGGCCCAGGCGGTCATGACCGCGAGGCGGCGCTCCTGGGCGTCGGCGGCCGTCACGGGCGCGCGCTCCCGCGCCCGCGACGCGGCGGCGCGCCCTCGATCGTGAGCCTCGCCTCAGACAAGCGGGTCACTTCCCTTTCGCGGGCGGCTTTTCGAGCCGGACGCTGAGATCGGTGAGGTCGCTGAGGTTGGTCGGATTCATGCCGACCTCCTTGAGCAGGTTGTCGACGAAGGGAATCTGCGACCGGTAGCGCATGGCCGCATTGACCACGCTCTCGGCGAGATTGCCGGGCCGCCCGTCCCCCCCGCCGCCAACGCTGTCGCCGCCGCCGGAGCCGCCCGCGCCCGGACCGCCGCCGGGGCCGTTGCTGAATCCGGGTAGCCCTTCGACCTGAAGGATCTTGATCGATTCGATCCTCTCCATCGGCTTGACGCTTTCGCGGATGATCGCCGGCAGGTTTTCGAAGAGCTTGCGATTGAGCGCGGTGCGGCGCGACGCGTCGGAGCGGAGGTTCTCCGCCTCGTTGAGCTTGCGCTGGCCCTCGGCCTCCGCCTCGTAACGATGGCGCGACGCTTCGGCCGCAACGCGCTCCGCCTCGGCGTGCTCGATCGCCGCCTGTTTCTCCGCCGCCGCCTGCGCGGTGATCCTGAGCGCGTTCCGCTCGGCGATCTGCTCGGCCTCGATAAGGTCGATGCGCTTGCGGCGCTCAGCGATCTCGCGTTCGCGGGCCGTGACGACCCCCTCCTGCGCCTCGGCGAGCAGCGTGCGGACATTCTCGGTTTCGATCAGCGCTAGCGCCTTCTCGCGCTCCTTCTCGGCGAGCGCGATGAGCCGCTCCTGCTCGGCGATCTCCACAAGACGCTGCCGCTCGATCTCGAGTCGCTCGGTCTCCTGCGCGCGCTGGATCTGCTCGGTCTCGACCGCAAGATCGGTGCGCACCCGGGCGCGCTCGACCGCCTCCTTCGCGCGCAGCGTCGCCTCGTCGACTTCACGTTCGCGCTCCAGCTTCTCGAAGGCGATCTCGGCGCGCTGCATGACGCGCCGCTGTTCGACGTCGCGCTCCTGCTCAAAGCGGGCGAACTCGCTCTGCTTGCGGATCGCGAGAACGCGGAGTTCGCTCTCGAGGTTCTTGGTGTGGACCGAGACAGCCGTTTCCTGCTCGATCTCGTTGCGGCGGCGTTTGCGCGTTTCGGTCTCCTCGGTGAGCCGCGTGCGGTTCTCGGCCTCGTTGACCGCGATGGCGACGACGCGGTTTTGCTCGTCCATCTCGAGCGCCTGTCGGCGGTGGATCTCGAGCCGTTCGATTTCCCGCTCGCGGGCGATATTCTCGGCGTTGATGGCGAGTTCATGCCGGATGCGGGCGCGTTCGACCGCCTCCTTGGCCTCGATCTGCGCTTCCTCGATCTCGCGCTCGCGCTGCGCCTTCTCCGCCGCGACCTCGGCCCGCTGCTGGGCGCGGCGCACCGAGATCTCACGTTCCTGCTCAAGGCGCGCGTACTCGCTCTCGCGCTCGATGGCGAGCGACTGCTGCTCCGCTTCGAGATTCTTGGCGCGGATGGCGATGATCGAATCCTGCTCGATCTCGTTGCGCTTCTTCTTGCGGCTCTCGATTTCTTCCGTAAGCCGCGTCATGCCTTCCGCGTCGAACGCGTTGGTCGGATTGAAAAGCTTGATGTCCGTCTGGTCGATGCCGGTGAGAGACGCGGTTTCAAGTTCGAGGCCGTTGGCGGTCAGCGACTCCGCCACGAGCGCCCGCACGCCGCGGATGTAGTCGGCGCGATGCTCGTGGATCTCCTCCATCGTCATTTGCGCGGCGATCGCGCCCATGGCGTCGACGAAACGCCCCTGAACGAGATCGCGCAGGCTCTCGGGGTCAAGCGTCCGGGCGCCCAGCGTCCGCGCCGCGGTCGCGACCGCTTCCGCGGTCGGGATCACGCGCAGGAAGAATTCGACGATGACCTCGATGCGCATCCGGTTTCGGGTGATCAGCGACCGTTCGCCGGCCCGCCGGACCTCGATCCGCAAGGTGTTCATGCTGACTTCGGTCACGTCATGGACGATCGGCAGCACGAGCGCGCCGCCGCCCATCACGACTTTCTCGCCGCCGAGCCCCGTGCGGACGAAGGACAGGTCCTTCGAGGAATGGCGATAGAGCCAATGCAGCAGATACACGACGATGGCGATGACGATCGTCGCGAGAATGATGATGGCGATAATATCAGCGCCGTTCATGGCGACATCCTCCACCCAGCTCCCAGCCTCAGCGCGAATGCGCGGAATCGTTGATCGCGGTGGCGAGCACCGCCAGCACGAAGGCGATCTGGTTGATCAGATCCGCCAGATTGTAGATGACCGACATTTTCGCGACATCGGCCCCGTTCCCGAGCCGCACGATGAGATAGCTTAGCGGATAGAGGGCCCAGCCGACCGTGACGATGAGCCTCAGCCAGAAGTAGCCGAGGCGCACCGGATCGCTGGCGCTCTGCGCGTTGATTTCGGCCATGCGGCCGAAATAGAGCTCACCGAGCACGTAGAGCCACAGGATCAGTCCGATCAGGAAGCCCAGCGTCGGATAGAGAAGGTCGGTCTCGCCCATGTAACGGGCGAGCACCATTGCGACGGAGGCGACAAGCAGTCGCCAGAAAAGGCCGGTTGGCGTGTTCTCGACAGTTTGAATGAGGAAATAGAGCGTCAGCACCTGGATCGGCGCAGCGATCATCCAGTCCGCATAGCGGAAGACGACGGGCATCTCGTGCGCCTGAAGCCACACAAGGCTGGAAATACCATAATGCAGAACGCCGACCAGCGGCACGAGACTCGACAGAGCGACCGGCAGGCGCCACCGCGGCGACACCCAATGCCCTGCGGTCAGAAGCAGCACGGCGGCGGCGGCCATCGCGGCGGTCATCAGCAGGAAGGTCGCGCTTGCAACGTCCAGCGGCAGGAGGGGCGATGCGTTCATGGCCGGCGGGTCTCCCGCGAGGGCCTCGCCTGCGCCGGCCGTGCGGCCGTTTCGTTGGTCACCGATGCGTCCCCTAGATTTGCGTGCGGATATGCGGCGAGCGGGCGTAAAGCGCGACCATCGGCAGGATCAGCAGGCCATAGATGAATTGCTGCCATTCGAACTTGAGTCCAATACCGACGAGAAAAGCGGTCAGCACCTGAAGCACGAGCACGCCGATGACGGTGAAGCCGTAGCCGCCGTGACCGCCAAGCAGCGATGTACCCCCGATGACGACAGCGGCGAGGGTCGTGAACAGATAGGGATCGCCGACGCCGATAAAGCCTCCGCCGCTCCATCCGAGGAGAAGCGAGCCGGTCAGCGCGGACGAGAAACCGGAGATGGTGAAGACGCCATACCAGTAGCGGCGCTCCGAGATGCGGATGCGCTGCGCCGAGGTCCGGTTGCCGCCGAGGGCGTAAAGGTAACGTCCGTAGACCGTGTTCTTGAGACCGAAGATCAGCGCGATGGCGACGGCGATCCAGACGAAGATGACGGGCGGAATGGCGATGCCGAAGGTGACGCCGTTCATGGCGGCGAAGTTACTCAGCCATTTCGGGACCTCGCCGAAGACATTGCCGGCGAAGGACGACCCGATGCTGGTGAGAATCTGCGTGAGACCGGATGTTGCGAAGCCGACGCCCAGCGTCACGATCAGCGCTTGGCCCTGGAGAGGAAAACTCAAGAGCCCGTTGAGGAAGCCGATCGCGGTTCCGACCACGAGCGCGAGAATGACGGCGATCGGCGAGGGAATCCCGAGCCCGATGAGATAGAGCAGGCCGACATTCGACGAGCCGATGAGGAAGGGGATCGACAGGTCGAGACCGCCGAGCAGCGCGACGAGGGTTTGCCCGACCGTCGCGATGCCGAGAAAGGCTGCGAAGACCAGCATCGACTTGATGTTCGCCCCGGAGAAAAATCCCTGTACGTGCAGCGAGGCGACGATGAACATCGTCCCGAGCACCATGAGGCCGATGAAGGCGCTGCGATTGTCGCCAAAGGCGCGGCTCGTGACGGTTGTGAAGACGAGCGAGGCGGCGAGGAAGAGCGCCGTGACGAGGTTCGCCCAGGTCAGGAAACCCGTCAGCGTCAGCGACAGGATGATGAACCCGACGATCAGGATGGCGAGGCCGGCAAGAACGCCCTTGTTGCCGGAGATGAATCCGCGCAGCGCCGCCCGGGCCGAGATCTGGCGACCGGCTCGTTCGGCGGCCGCGCGGCTGAGCAGGGACGTTTCGGCAATCCAGCGGACGAAGAAACCGTTCCACAGCCATAGCGTCAGCGTGAAGGTGGCGGCGGTGGTGAAGATCACATATTGGGTTGGCGCGCCTTGAGCAAAGCCGAAGCCGGCGCCGATCGCAGCGATGAGCGCCGCGAGGGCGAGCCCGATCCAGCGCAGAGGCCGGACGACCGGGGCCGTGAGGGGAGCGAAGAGAGGACTGTCGGCCATCGGGTCGTCAACGTCCAAGCTTGGCGACGAATACGCCGGTGTCCATCAGCAGCCAGACGCCGAGCAAGCCTCCGACGCCGATCGCCGCATAAAGGAGCGGAGTCATTCTCCGTTTGCCCGCCTGCCAGACCATGAGCCTGAGCGTGATAACAATCGCCAGCAGCAGAACGGCGAGCTGCGAAGCCCGGGTCGAGAGCAGCGAGCGGGCGAAGCCTGGCCCTTCTTGGACCTGTTCGAGCACGGGCGCGAAGGCGCCCGGGTCGAGCGGCGGCAGCCGTGGCGGGGCTGCGTTGTCCTGGTTTCCGGACGCCCGATCCGGCGCCGGGGCGGAAGCAGCGCCGGCGTGGGGCGCGAGTGTCGCGTAGTCGAAGGTGGCGTGCAGCGCGACGCCGATGAAAAGCAAGCCGAGCACGACGAAGACGAGAAGCGGCGAAACATGCCGCAGCCAGCGCTGCAGATAGGGAAGCGCGACCGTCAGAAGCAGAGACAGGACAAGAATGAGGCCGTAGCAGAGGTCGGTCACGAAACCCTGCACCGATCCGAAATCGAAGGTCGAGAGGACGTAGCCGATCAGGAAGAGGTTGAGCGCGCCAAGGAGCGACCCGAATACTGTCGCACGGCCGCCCGCAAGGCTGGTGCCGCCGAGCACCAGCGCCGTCACCGCGATGAGCGTATAAGTCGTGCCCTGCGTCGGGTCGCCCGAACTGATAAGCCCCGTGAAGGCGAGCGCCGCGAGACCTGCGAAAAGCCCGCAGACGACGTGGGCTCCGATGCGGACGACGCCGATCCTGACCCCGCTCGTATAGGCGGCGCGTTCGTCGGAACCCATCAGACGCAGATGACCGTAGAACGCGGTGGTCGAAAAGATGAGCCACCCGACCGTCGCGATCGCGACCATGATGATCGACGGCGAGAAGATCGTGGTGCCCGAGCCCCAGTTGGCCATCCATTCCGGCGCCGATCCGCCGGGGCGGGGGAGGATCACGAGGTTGATGCCGGAAAGCGCGAGATAGCCGCTCAGCGAAACGATAATCGGCTGCACCCGCACCCAGAGCACGATGAGGCCGAAGACGATCTGGTAGGCGACGCCAGCGAACAGCGCATAGGCGAAGACGGCGATCGGCGAGCTTATGACTCCCGCCGTGTGGATCTGGATCAGGGTGACGTTGATGAAGCCGATGAGCGGGCCGATCGAGAGGTCGACGGTCGCGCGCCCGGCAAGCGCCGTCGCCATCAGCGCATAGGTCGAGAGGATCAGCGGCGCGACCACGATCTCCGCGCTGCCGATCCCCGAGCTTGTCATCAGGTTCGGGCTGCGCACGACCGCGATTGTCAGCAGCCCGAAAAACAGCAGGATCGGGACGAGCAGGAACGTGTTGTAGGACGTTCCGCGCGCTGTGGAGGCGACGCTGCTCATCCGGCCCCTGGCCCTCCCGCTATTCGCTACCAGCGGCGGGACGAAGCGCGCGCAGGCGCCTCGTCACGCCGCGAGCCGCGGTCCGACAGGGAGGGACGCCGGTCCCGCGCGTAGTCGATCAGCCGATCGAGCACCGGCATGAGGTATTTCTTGAAGGCCTCCGGATTCTCGCACATCGGGAAATGTCCGATCTCCTTCATGATGATGCATTCGGCGTTGCGGATCTTGTCCGCCGTCTGCTCGGTCATTTCCGGCGTGCAGGCGAAGTCGTAAACGCCGGTCATCAGGATCATCGGGACACGGCCTGAGATCTTCCGGCAGAGATCGCGGAAATCGTGATCGACGCTGTAGAAGTGGAGGTCGCCCTTGAAGATCCCCGGGCCGCCCTGAGCATAGTACCACCAGGTCTCCCAGCGGTATTCCTCCGGGCTCTGCGGCGCCATGAGGCCGAAGATCGAGGTCGCGCAGACCTCGCCGCCGTGAATATGCGGATGGTGCAGCGGATCGATCCACCAGCCAGGCGAATGGTCGCAGGCCTCGATGGCGATGAGGGCCGTCAGTTCGTTCTCGTAGTTGAGAGCGAGCGGCAGGCAGATGTTGCCTCCCATGGAGCTGCCCATGATGATCGGCTTGTCGAGTTCCAGCGTCTCGCAGAACGCCATAATGAACTCGGAATAGAATTTTGAGGTCAGCTTGTACTCTTCCTCCTCCTTGTAGAAGTGCCTGGGAGGAATTGACTTGCCATGGCGCGGCAGATCGAAAGCGATGACACGGAAGCTCTTCGTGATGTCGGGATCGCAGAGCTGGTGACGATATTCGCGACCGTCGGCGCCCGCGGTGTGGAGGCAGACCAGCGGAATGCCCTGGCCCGCCTCTTCATAATAGATGCGATATTCCTTCCCCGCATGGGGGACGTAGACGTAGCGCCCAATGATCGGATCGGTCTTAGCCATTTTCGGTTGGCCCCTGAAGGATTGGATTCGGCGGGATCAGTTTGGGCGCATCTTCGCGAGCATCCAGGTCAGCGCGCGCAGATTCTGCCAGAAGATCTTGGTGTCGCCCTCGATCTTGAGCTTGCCGTGCAGCGGATGGGCCATCGCCCAGATGTCGTTATACATGGGCGGGGGCGTCGGTTCGACGAACTTGCTCCAGGAGTTCGCTGGCGCGCGAAGGGCGAACTGCCACCCCATGAGGTTGGCGTTCGGCTCGTCAGCCACCATTTCGATCTTGCCGTTGCGGACCTGAATGTAGAAGTCGCGGTCGTCGACGCCGATGACGAAATTGGCCGTGAAGAAGCGGCCGATCACCTTGAGCACGTGATCCTCGTTGACGCGTTTCGCCCAGGCGACGATCCAGTCAGCGTCGAATTCAGTCAGCGTGGAATAGCGTGTCATCCCTGCGCTCTTTTCGCTTCGAGTAGGCCATGCGCGCAGCGTCCCGTGACGTCACGCGGGTTTCGGCAGCGCCGCTTTGGCAGGCCCGTAAAGCCCAACCAGCGTCGCCGCCGTTATTGCTGAAGGCAGAACCGCCCGGACGAATTCCGGGTAGTCGGCCGCGTCGTCCAGTTCGATCCGCTCGGTCTTCAACGCATAGAGCGTGAACACGTAGCGATGCGAGCCATCCGGGGGCCACGGCCCTCCGTAGCCCTGGCCGTAGCCCGGAATGCGGAAGGTCACGAAGTCGCTTGCGAATTCGCGCGCCTCGCGCGGCATGCCGCGCGTTCCGCTTGCTCCTTCCGGAAGCTCGCGAACGTCGGCGGGAATATCGGCTGCCATCCAGTGCGCGAAGGCCCGGGGGAAGCCGAGTTCCGGCGGCACGTCTGGATCGGTGACGGTCAGAGCGAAGCTGCGCGTCCCCTCCGGCGGCGCGTCCCAGGAGAGCGGCGGCGAGACGTTGCTCGCCTCCGCATAGAGATCCGGAATGGCTCCGCCGTCCGCGAAAGCAGGGGAGCGCAGGGCGAAAGGCGCGAGCGCCCGTCTAGCCTTCGGCCTCGGCCAGGCGCTCTCGGACTGAGACGCCTCCTGCAGGTGTGCGGACCCGGCTTCGTCCGGCTGTCGCGCCTCGGCGCTGCGACCGGCACGATGCGGCGGCGCGTGCTGGCCGAACATGGCCGCAAGGATGCGGTCGCCGTTGATGTCGTCGCCGGTCAGCTCGGCGAATACATGACCGTTGCGGAACACGAGGACGCGCGAGCATAACCCGACGAGTTCCTCGATCTCGCTCGACATGTAGACAACGGATTTTCCAGCCGCAGCGAAATTGCGCAGATCCCCATGAAGATCCGTCTTGGCGCCGATGTCGACGCCGCGAGCCGGATCGTTCAGGATGAGAATGTTCGGACTGAGAGCGAAGGCGCGGCCGATCAGCACCTTCTGCTGATTGCCGCCACTGAGAGACGAGATCTTGTCGCCACGGTCGCCCATGCGGATCGACAGTTTCTCGCGTTCCCATTCGAACGAGCCGTTGAGCGCCGTCCAGTCGATGAGGGCGAGCTTTCCTCCTCGTGATTTCGTTCGATACAGAGGCGCGAGCATGTTCTCGAAGATGCTCAGATTCGGAAAGATGCCCTCGCGCTTGCGGTCCCCGGACACATAGGCGACCTTGTGGCGCGCGGCGTCGGTCAGTGAATTGATGGCGTGGAAGCCGCCCTGCTCTCCGATCACGATAGGCCCGGAGCCGACCGCTCGCTGAACGCCCGCCAGAATCCGCACGAAATCGGACTGGCCGTGCCCGTCCAGGCCGGCAACGCCAAGAATCTCGCCGTGATGGAGGCGGAAGTCGATCTCGCGGCCGCGTGGCCTGGTCTTCATCGCGTCGGCCTTCATAACGACGCTGCGGTCGCGCGCATCCAAAGCCTGCTCGACCGGCCTTTCCGGCCGCTCCGATCCGCCGGCCATGAGCCGGAGAAGGTTGGCTTCGGTGATCTCGCTCTTTTCGAGGACGCCGACATCGCGTCCGTCGCGCAGCACGGTCACCCGATCGGCGATGCGCGTCATTTCGGCGATGCGATGGGTGACGATGAGGACGCAGGATCCTTCGTCACGCAATTCGCGGATCTTGGCGAAGAGCCGCTCAGTCGAATCGAGATCGAGCGCAGCGGAGGATTCATCGAGGATGAGGACTTTGGGCTTGGCGAGCAGCGCCCGAGCGATCGTGATCCAGGCCTTGAGGTTCAGCGGGAGTTGGCCCGCCATCATGTCGAGGTCGAGGTCGAGACCGCTCAATTCGGTCATGAGCTTCTCGGCCGCCCTCACCTTTTCGGCGCGCGTCAGCACTCGCGACCATAGCCGATCGGCGCCGAGATAGAGATTGTCGAGGATCGAGCTCTCGTCCGCGACGAGAACCTCCTGGAAGACGGTCGCGACTCCGATGGCGCGCGCGTCATGCGGAGAATTCGGCGTATGGCCGAGAATGTTGACCTGCCCGGCATCAATAGGCAGCACGCCCGAGATCACCTTGGCGAGTGTGCTCTTGCCGCTGCCATTGCCGCCGAAGATGGCATGGATCTCGCCGAGCCTGGCGCTGAATGAGGCGCCGTCCAGCGCCCGCGTGACGTCGAAGGACTTGCGGATACCGACGAGCGAGACGCCCTGCGACCCGAAGGGAGCCCCGGACGCGCCTTCGTACGCCGCCCCGCGCTCGCGCTCCGTCATGAGGGCGGCGTCAGCCACGAGCCCGGCCCTCACGCGCGCGGCGGAAGCATTCGCCTATGATCAGGCTGCACGCGACTGCCGACGCCGAACCCATTCCCGAACCTTTCGCCGCGTCTCGAAGATCTGCGCGGCGTTTGAAAGCAAAAACGGCCGGGACGCGGCGCGATCGAACGCCGCGCCCCCAAATCAGTCGCTCAATGCTTGAAGGCCTCCGGATCGGCCGGCCGCAGGAAGAAATTGTCCAGATAGGCCTTGCCGCCCCACTGGTCAGCGCCCACCTTGAACCACTTGTCCGAATTCTCCTTGCAGTCCTGCGGCACCTGATCGCCCAGATCGTCGAGGCCGACCTTGAACGAGGGGACGAGCACGGACTGGATCTTCGGTCCCTGGCCCTCGAGCGTGCGCATCATGATGTCCCAGGTCAGCGCCATTTCGCTCGCCGGAGGCCAGCCCTGGATCGCGGCGCTGACGAACTTCGGATTGTGGCGCCAGTAGCAGAGAGCGCCGATCTCGCCGCCGATGGCGACCGGGACCATCTTGCGGCCCGATTGCTCCAGTGCGCGCAGAACGCCGAGCTCCGCCGCCGATTGCACGACCACGCCGTCGAGTTCGCCGGGGTGGTTGGCGAGCCATTTCTGCACTTCCGCCTGCGCGACCTGGTCCGTCCACATACCGGCGACGTCGCCGACGATCTTCACGTCGGGCGCGGTTTTGAGGCCAAGCTTGATGCCGCGATCGAGCGAATCCGAGGTGCTGGTGCCCGGAATGCCTTCCACGACCAGAACGTCGCCCTTCTTGCCGATCTCGTCGACGAGCCACTCGCCCATCTTCCTGCCCGTCACGACGAAGTTCGTCGATGAATTGACGGCGTAGGGCGACGTCACGTAGCCGACCATCGAGAAGGTCGGCACGCCCTTGTCATAGGCGTATTTGACGGTCTCGTTCAGCGCTGTCGGGTTCGAGCAGCAGATGATGAGCGCGTCGACGCCGCGGTCGACGAGCTGGCGCATCTGCTGAATTTGCACGGAATCCTTGAGATTGGACTGGGTGACGATGACGTCCTTGATCAGCCCGAGCTTCTTCCACTTCGGAATGAGAGTGGTCTCGAGTTCATCGAGCGCCGCCGCACGCCAGGTGTTGCCAGCGTAGGAGCTTGCATATCCGATCGTCCAGGGCGGGCCCTTCTTCGGCTTCCAGTCGCTATAGATGCTCGCGCCGATCGGCTGCTGCGGATCGAGCTGATCCTTGTTGTAGAGCGTGTCCTGGATGTTTTTCGGCAACTGGTCCACGCCGTCTGCGCGGACGGCTCGCGAAAAGCCGGCCAAACCAGCGCAGGCGGCGACAAGCGCGGCCACCCGCCCCATCCTCGTAAGATATCTCATGCTCTTCCTCCCTTTGCGCCCTCGCACGGGCCTGCGACGAAGGCGTCCTTCTCTGGGGCGCCGAAGCGTTCGAGTTCCGCGGCCCTGTTTCCCTCTCCGAGACTAAGCCGACGCTGGTCCTCCTTTCCATTTGTTTATCCTGAACCCGCCCTTCGCATGAGATTAATGCGGCGCGGCGGTATCCGGCCCGAAGAAACGCGGCGGCTGCGAAGCCGCTGCGAGAGTGGAAAACAGCAGAAACCATCGCGTCATCTCGTCCGGAGCGGCGGAATGCGAAAACTCGGCGAGTCCGCGCGCCTTGGCCTCGAGTTCGGCCCGGGAAAGCGTGTTTCCGGGGTCGCCCTTCGGCTCGTCGACCCGGCCCGTGAGCCGCCGGCCGTCGACGGTTTCGACCTCGACCTTGCCGATCCAGCGTTGCGGATAGGCCGCCTCCACTTCCGGGTCGAAGACCATGGTGACTTTGCGCGCGAAGTCCGTGGTCTGCGGGGCCTGAAAAAAACGCTCGAAATCGAACATGCCCGCGCTTTTCCGCGTCGCGGCGAGAGCGAGGACGGAGCCCATTGAGAATTTGGCCTGATGGACCGTCTGCGGGTCGGTGACCGGGCCAAGAACGTCGATCGCCGCCTGATGCACTTGCGCGGTGACATGCGCGACGTCGTCCGGCTTCAGTCCGCCGTCCTGCATCACGCGCATGAGCGCGTCCGCCGCCGGGTGGGTGTGGCGACATGACGCATGGAACTTGAACGACGTTTCGGCGAGCGCCCAGCGCTCGCCAAGCCTGTCCGTGATGCGAGCAGGGTCCGTGTCCTTCGACATCCCGGCGGCCATGGCTTGCGCCCCGGTTAAAATGCGCTGCGCGCCGGTGAACCCATCCTTCGCAAGATAGGCGGAGGCAAGACCCGTCGCCGAAGCGTGGGCCGTATGAAGCGGCTTGGAATCCGCCGCGTCGCGCAGGAACTCCCACAGGCCGGCGGCCTGCGTTCCGGCCGAACCGAAAGCGTCCAGCATCTCGTCCGGCGAGAGGCGCAGCAGGCGCCCCACCGCCGCTGCAGCCGCAATCGACCCCGCGGTGCCCGTGGTGTGAAACACCTTGTAATGCGCCTGTCCGAGATATTCGCCGACGCGGATGCCGACTTCGTAGCCAACCACGCACGCGGTCAGGAGCTCGCGGCCCGGCGCGCCAACTTCTTGCGCGACAGCGAGCGCGGGCGGAAACACGACGGCTGCGGGGTGGAAAACCGAACCATTGTGCACATCGTCCTGCTCCGCGACATGCGAGGATGCGGCGTTGACCATAGCTGCAAAGAGGGGCGAGGTGGTTCGCCGGCTGACAATCACCTCGGAAGGTCCCTCCGCCGGTCCCATCGCGGAGGCGAAGCGTTCCACGATCGCGACCGGGCGCATGTTCTTGCCTGCGAGCGCCGAGCCGAACCAGTCCAGCATTAGCTCCTCGCAGCGCGTCACGACCGGCGCCGGAATGGCCTCATAGGAGAGGCCGGCGGCGAATTCGGCGAGGGTCCGTTCAGGAAAGCGCGGCATGGCTTTGCGTCCTCGCGTCGTCAGGATCGGTCGGCGCCCGTCGGATTGGCGCTGCGCTCAGCGGCAGGCTTCGCCGTGTTCAGGGAACCGCTCTCAAATGTGGCGATCGCCTCGATGGCGAGCCGGCCCTGCGTGTCTTCCGCCCAGAGCTCGGCGGCGTCTGCGCCTCGCGGGCGCCCGAACAGCCGAAGCGGCCCAGTGTCGTGAAGCCAGCGCCTTGTGTAGAGCGAACATTCGAGAAGCCGGGCGCCCGGCGCATGTTCGCGCAGAAGATCGAGCAGCAAGGTCGCCGCGAGATCGGTCTGAACGACGAGGCCAGGGTGGCCCTCGACGAAAGTCGCAAACGGCCTGTCGTAGTGGACGCGATTCTTGTCGCGTGTCAGTGCAGAATAGCTGAAGAGAGCCCGCGGGTCGGCCCGGAACTCCCGCGACCACCGCGCGGGCCCGCGGATCGCGAGCGGCGCGGACGCCGGCAGCGGTTCGCCGCGCGCCATGTATATAAGGCGCCGGTCCTCGGAGATCGCGACGCCTTCGGAATCCGCAATGTCATGGCGAAGCCGGAGCGTCACGATCGGCCCCGCGGCGCCGGCTCTTTCGGCGACATCGACGACATGAGCGTAGCGCCAGATCGGATCGCCCACGCGGATCGTGCGATCGAAGCGAATTCGCCGCTCGACGCAAAGACGTCTCGGCAATTCGATCGGCGGCAGCGCCGGATCGAGGAAATCGCCGCTCTCCGTCGTTTCCGACGCACGGCCCCAGGCGCGAAAATAGAGTGAATGCGCGAGCGGCGGCAACTCACCGCCCGCCTGCGGCGCCGGCCCAAGGTCGAGCAGGTCAAACAGAATCGCGAGTTCGGACGGCGCTGCGATATCCGCGCGCACGTCAACCCTCCCCAACCACTCTCGAGCCCGGTCGAGATTGTTCACCAGCTTCGCCAACGGCCATGTTTTGCTGCGAACATGCTTGATCTTTGCCGGGCGCTGTATCAATTTCAAATATGCAAAGCCGGCCTTAGGCGCGCTAGAACAGGCTGAGGGGAGGGGGTTGGGTGCTGACCCATTGCGATTTTGCGGACCTCCGACTCTTCATCTGCATCGCCCAGGAAAACAGTCTCACCCGCGGCGCCGAGCGGGTGCATATGTCGCTGCCCGCTGCAAGCACGCGCATCAAGAACCTCGAGGAATCGCTGGGAACAAAGCTCCTTTACCGCGCGAGCAACGGTGTGACGCTCACGCCGCCCGGAAAGGTGATGCTTCAGCACGCGCTCGACGTGCAGCGGCAGATGGAGCGCCTCTGCTCGGATCTGCAGGAATATGCGCAAGGGGTGAAGGGAAGCGTCCGGCTTTTCGCCAACACCACCGCGATCACTGAGTTTCTCCCCGCCATCCTCTCGCGCTTTCTGACCAGCCATCGCAATGTCAACGTCGATCTGCGGGAGCGCCTGAGCCCCAATATCGTGCGCGCGGTGACCGATGGCGCGGCGGACATCGGCATCGTCGCCGGAAACGTGCGCTTGGACGGCCTCGAGGTCCTGCCATACCGTGAGGACCGGCTGATCCTCGTCTGCGGACGCGCCCACGCGCTCGCCCAGCATTCCGAGGTCGGCTACGAGGCGACGCTCGATTTCGATCATGTCTGCCTGCCCGAAGCGAGCGCGATTCACTCCTTCCTGGTCGAGGCGGCCGGCGGCATGAACCGCCACCTGAAGATGCGCATCCAGGTCGGTAATTTCGAAGCGATGTGCCGCCTCGTGCAGGCCAATGTCGGGATCGGAATCCTGCCCGAATCGGCGGCGCGCCGGCAGGCGAAGACGAGCGACATCCATCTCGTGAAGCTCACGGACAAATGGGCGTTGCGCGATCTCAAGATTTGCCTCCGGAGCCTCGACATGCTGCCGAGCTTCGCGCGCGACCTCGTCGCCCTGATCATCGAGGATGCGCGCGCCGGCAAAGAGCCGGGGCGCATAGCTGCTGTCGCATAACCGGTCGAGGTACGCCGCCTCGCGCTTCTTGAGCGACGGCGTGCGAAACTTATAGTGGACGAAAGCGCGGATTCGCGTCGGCGACCCGCGGGGAGGGAACGAAGCCATGAAGATCTTCGAGTTCGAGAACGGCGCCGGCGGCGATCTTCTGGAGCGGAGCCGAACCTTCAGTCTCGACCGCCCGACCAAATGGGATCGGCCCGCGTCCGCGCCTGCCCGGTCGTCGCCGTCCAACTCCATCGTCTCCAATGCGGAACGCCGCACGATCAATCTCGGAACGAGCAGCAAACTGAAGCTGCATGTGCTCGATCTCGGCAAGCTCAGGCTCGACAAGAATTTCATGGTCGCCAACTCGACCGTGGCGACGGCGCGCAATCCCAATCCGCGCGGACAGGTGGTCGATATTCCGGTCTCGGCCTATTACGTCGAGCACGCGGACGGAAACATCCTCTTCGACACCGGCTGCAATCCGAACTGGGGCGGCCCGAACGGACGATGGCCGGTCGACGGCTTGCAGGAACTTTTTCCGCACATCGGCGGCGAAGAGTGCCAGCTGCCGGCACGCCTCGACATGATGGGCGTCGGGCCGGACGATGTGAACTATGTCGTTCTGTCACATCTGCACTGCGACCATGCGGGCTGCGTCGAATATTTCCGGAAGTCAAAGGTCATCGTACACGAGGATGAGTTCGCGGGCGCATTCCGCCAATACGCCCTCCAGGACCACGGCTCGCCCTATGCGCTGAAGGATCTCGAGGCGATCATCAAGGCGCAGCTCAGCTGGCGCGAGATCGCCCGAGAGGAGCCCGACCAGAACATCGTCGACGGCGTGCGGCTTCTCAATTTCGGCCCTGGCCATGCGCGCGGCATGCTCGGCCTCATGGTCACGCTCCGCAGCCAGCCAGGCGTGATCCTCTGCTCGGACGCCTGCTACACGGCGGAGAACTACGGCCCGAAGGCGAGGCAGCCGGGCATCGCCTACGATTCGCTCGGCATCATGCGCACCGTGCGGCGCATCCAGGCGCTTGCCGCCGATACAGGCGCGGCGGTCTGGTTCGGCCACGACGCCGAGCAGTTCGCGACGGTCCGCAAGGCGACGCAGGGCGAGGGCTATTACGAGTAGCGCCCCTTCCCTCCGCGAATATCGACAAAACGGATCCGGCGGGCCTCGGGCAAGCCGCTTTTGGGTTGACGCAGCCGAAAGAGGATGGTCGAACGATAATTTCTTGCAGAAAATCAGAAGCCGGGTTAAGCTGGCTACGTGAACAATCCTGCCCTTCCCACCGCCTTGATCCTACGCTCCCAGTCCGGCGCTTCCAGCGCCATGCAAAAAGGCGCGAGAAAAAATCTTCCCCGCTCAATCTGCGCAACCCATTGAAAAGTCTCGATTCGGACGAGAGAATCCAAGGAAATCCAAGGGAATCCAATGCCCATCAGCGGGGGCCTTCGGGTTGAAATGGCCGCGAGCCAAGAAAACCCAAACGGCTCGACCGGACCAAGGTCGCGGCCCGCCGCCGAGAAGGACCCAATCCAGATGCGAAGCGCCCCAGCGCGCCTGGCGCCTGCCGATGGCGACAATCAAAGAGGCGCGCGCGCCCCGTAGACGCCGTCAGTCCGCGTAGCTCTGCACCACGGTCTTCACCACGCTGAACTCCTCGAGCGCGAGGAAGCCTTTTTCGCGTCCGTGACCGCTCTTCTTCACGCCGCCGAAAGGCAGCTCGACGCCCCCGCCCGCGCCATAGCAGTTGATGAACACCTGACCGCTGCGGACGCCCTTGGCGACGCGCGTCTGGCGGGATCCGTCGCGCGTCCAGATTGCGGCGACGAGGCCGTAATCCGTGCCGTTGGCGAGAGCGATTGCGTCGGCCTCGTCCTCGAAGGGCATGACGGAGAGCACCGGACCGAACACCTCGTCGCGCGCCAGCGTGTTGGCGCGCGGCACGGGCCCGAACAGGGTCGGCGTGACGTAATAGCCGCCTGACGGGAGATCGTTGGCAAGCCGCCCTTCGGCGATCACGGGAATCCCCGCTTTGCGCGCCGCGTCGACGAACCCGTTGACGCGGTCGCGCTGCTTGGCGCTGATCATCGGCCCGAGATCGAAATTCATCGCCGGCGTTCCGACGCGGACGTTCGAGAAGGCCTCCGCGACCTCGCCGACGAAATCGTCGTAGATCTTGCGCTCGACCAGCAGGCGGCTTCCGGCCGAGCAGGTCTGGCCGCCGTTCTGGGTGATGGCGCGGGTGATGAAGGGGACGGCCTTCTTGCGGTCCGCGTCGGCGAAGACGATCTGCGGCGACTTGCCGCCGAGCTCCAGCGTGCATTTGATGTGATGGTCCGCCGCCGCCTTCTGCACGATCGCGCCGACCTCCGGCGAGCCGGTGAAGGTGATCATGTCAATCCCGTCGTGCGCGGCCAGCGCCGCGCCGGCCTCATGGCCGAGGCCGGTGACGACGTTGATGGCCCCCGCCGGAATGCCCGCGTCCTCGGCGATTGCCGACAGCAGGAGCGGCGACATGCAGGCGTCCTCGGCGGGTTTCAGCACCACCGCGTTTCCGGCGGCGAGCGCCGGGGCGAGCGAGCGGCCGAACATCTGCGCCGGATAGTTCCAGGGGAGGATGCAGGCGACGACGCCATAGGGCTCGCGCGTCACCTGGGCGTGGAACCCCGCCATGAAGGGCACGATCTCGCCGTGCATCTTGTCGGCGGCGCCGCCGTAATATTCGTAATAGCGGGCGGCCAGCGTGACGTCGGCGCGCGCCTGACCCATCGGCTTGCCGGTGTCGCGCGCCTCGGCTTCCGCAAGCTCGTCGGCGCGCGAGGCGATGAGGCCGGCCATCTTCATCAGGATGCGGCCGCGGTCCGTCGCGGTCATTGCGCCCCAGGCGCCCTCGTAGGCGGCGCGTGCGGCCTTGACCGCCGCGTCGATGTCGGCCGCCGCCCCGCGGGGGATCGTGTCGTAGGACGCGCCAGTCGACGGATCGACAACCGGGAGGGTCGCGCCGGATTTCGCCTCGACCCATTTGCCGCCGATGAAAAGCTTCTGCATGAACCGTTCCTCTTTTCGCGAAGGCGATCAGGGCGTCAGCACGACGCGGCCGACCACGCGGCCAGCCTTCAGGTCTTCGAGCGCCTCCGTCGCCTTTTCAAGGGGGCGCGTCTGAATGGGAATCTTGGGCGCCGTCCCGGACCGGACAAGATCCAGGAGCTCGCGCGTCTCGGCGAGATTGCCGGTGTAGCTGCCCTCGATTGTCGTCGCCTTCATCGGAATGAGGGGGAGCGACCAGGGCGCCGAGCCGCCGAACAGCCCTACCATGATCATATGGCCGCCCTTGGCGAGCGAGTCGAAGGCGAGGCCCGCGGTCTGCGGGCTGCCGACGAGGTCGATGGCCGCCCATCCAGGCCCGCCGAGGGCCGCCTGGACCTGCGCAAGAGCGTCGGGGGCGGCGCCGTCGATGGCGGCGAGCGCGCCTACCTCCAGCGCAGCCGCGCGACGCTTGGCGTCAATGTCCACGACGACCGCGCCCTTGCCGCCCATGGCCTTCAGGATGGTCAGGCACATCAGGCCGAGGCCCCCAGCCCCTACGACCAGGACCGGCTCCTCCTTGATCACCGAGCCCAGCTTCTTCAGCGCCGAATAGGTCGTGACTCCCGAGCAGGCGTACGGGGCGACCGTCACGGGATCGAGCCCGTCGAGCGGAATGAGATATTTGGAATTCGGCGCCACGATCTGGTCGGAATAGCCGCCGTCGCAATGCACCCCGAGGCACCGCGGCTTCATGCAGAGGTTCTCGAAACCCATCTTGCAGACGCGGCAGACGCCGCAGCCGATCCACGGATAGACGAGCACCATCTCGCCCACCTTCCGGTCTTTGACCTCGGGTCCGACGGAAATGATCTCTCCGGCCGTCTCATGGCCCAGCGTCAGCGGAAGCGCGATGCCGCGGTCGGCAAGGCGCAGACGCTTGCCGCCGCCAAGATCGTAGCTGCCTTCCCAGATATGCAGATCGGAATGGCAGACGCCAGCCGCCTTGACTGCGACGACAACCTCGTGGCCGGTCGGCTTGGGATCCGGCAGGTCCGACTCCTTCAGCGGACCTCCGAAATCGAACATCTGAAAGCTTTTCACCCAGCGTCCTCCCCGATAATCCGTGCGGTTCCCGCATTCTTGCCGTGGAAAGCGCGGCCTTGCGCGCCGTTCGTCGCCCGACAGTATCGAGCGTCGGCTGTCTGACGTTAGCCGCTATATCGGCCTATCAGCTATACCATTCTCGTTCGTGTCCGATCCCGACCACAAGCCTGCCGCGACGAGACGCTGAACCTCCTCGCGCAGGCACTGAACCACCGCGCTGGTCGCGGGAGTCTTCGGGCGGCGCACGGTTTCCCCCACGACAAGGGTCCGAGTCAGCGAAGGCGACACGATCCGGCGG
Organism: Roseiarcus sp.; assembly: GCA_035308265.1. Lineage (GTDB taxonomy): Bacteria > Pseudomonadota > Alphaproteobacteria > Rhizobiales > Beijerinckiaceae > Roseiarcus. Next base: position 2,124 of record DATGHB010000267.1, on the reverse strand, counting down.
GCCACGATAGCCCCGGCCGCTGCTTCCCGATGGACGCCGCAGAACGGCAGGATGGTCGCGGCGCGCCCTTCGCAGACGAGCGTCTTGATCGCCGACATTGAATCGAGTTCGAGCACGACATCAGGCTCGAGGCTGTTCTCGGCGCAGAGACTATCGACCAGAATCCGCAATCCATGCGGCCTGCCGGGCAGGATGAGCGGCAGACGAACCGCCTCGCTGAGCGTCGCCTGCTTGCGGGCGCCGCCCGCCGCGGAGGGCGCGCTGCAGAGGAACATGTCCTCCACCAGCAGAAACTGGCCGATCAGGTTCGCCGCGCGGCCGGGATTGTAAAGGACCCCGATGTCGAGGCGCCCGCCGACCAGCCACTCCCGGACGTCGCCGCTGAAGCCCTCGCTGATGTGGAGCCGGATTGCCGGAAAGTCGCGGCGCAGCCGGTGAAAAAGCGGCGCGACCAGAATCGCGCAGACCGACGGGGGCATCCCCAGATTGACCGCGCCGGCCGGCGCGCCCTTGGCGGCTTTCAGGCCCGCCTCCAGCCGTCCAACCTGCTCGAGCAGCGAGCGGCCATGCTCCAGCATGGTGCGCCCGACCTCGGTCAGCTCCGCGCCCCGTCCGTTGCGTCGAAGGAGGGCGGAGCCGCATTCGGCTTCAAGCTGGCGAATATGACGGCTGAGCGCCGGCTGCGCGACTCCGAGATGGCGCGCGGCGAGCGTGAAACTGCCGAGTTCGCTGACGCAGATGAAATACCGGAGTCGTTTGAGATCCATGGATGCAATCGAGCCTATGCCGATTCCAACATAACCGATAGCCCGTTTTGCTTCTGGCGGTCTATCGCACTGCTCTTTAAGAAGGGATCAGCGGAGGCGCAGACCTCCGCTGATTGCCAAAGGGGGAGACGGCACGGCGTGACCACGAGCGCAAGAGCTCATTCCGACATCCGCGACGCGGTCGTGAAACTCTGTCGCGAGTTTCCCGGCGAATACTGGCGCGCGCTCGATCGCGAACGGGCCTATCCGACCGCATTCGTCCAGCGCCTGACCAAGGAAGGCTTCCTCTCCGTTCTCATCCCCGAGGAATACGGCGGCTCAGGGCTTGGCCTCGGCGCCGCGACGGCGATCCTGGAGGAGATTCACCGGTCGGGATGCAATGGCGCGGCGTGCCATGCGCAGATGTACACGATGGGCGCGCTGCTCAGGCATGGCAGTCCGGAACAGAAGGCCAAGTATCTGCCGAAGATCGCGTCCGGCGAACTGCGCCTTCAGGCTTTCGGCGTCACCGAGCCGACCAGCGGCACGGACACGACGCGCATCCGCACCTTCGCGCGGCGCGAGGGCGACCGCTATATCGTCAGCGGCCAGAAGATATGGATCAGCCGCGCCGAACATTCCGACCTCATGCTCCTGCTCTGCCGCACGACGCCTCGGGAAGAATCGCAGAAGACGACCGATGGCATGAGCGTGCTCATCGTTGACATACGAGAGGCGGTCAGGAATGGCCTGACGATCCGGCCGATCCGCACGATGCTCAATCACGCGACGACCGAGCTTTTCTTCGACAACGTGCCGGTGCCTGTCGAGAACCGCATCGGCAAGGAAGGCAGGGGCTTTCGCTACATCCTCGATGGCATGAACGCGGAGCGCATCCTTATCGCGTCCGAATGCATCGGCGATGGCCGTTTCTTCGTCGAGCGCGCGGCCGAATATGCGAATGCGCGCGAAGTGTTCGGGCGTCCGATCGGGCAGAATCAGGGCGTCCAGTTTCCGATCGCCCGCTCGTGGATCGAGGTCGATGCGGCGGCCCAAATGGTGGAGAAGGCGGCGCGGATGTTCGAATCGGGCGAGCCCTGCGGGACCGAAGCGAATGTCGCCAAGCTGCTGGCGTCCGAGTCGAGTTGGCGGGCGGCCGACATGTGCGTGCAGACACACGGCGGCTTCGGCTTCGCGGAGGAATTCGACATCGAGCGCAAGTTCCGCGAGACGCGGCTCTATCAGGTGGCGCCGATCTCGACCAACCTCATCCTCGCCCATGTCGCGACCCACGTGCTCGGCCTGCCGAGGTCCTATTGATGAGCGGCCCGCTCGACGGGGTCCTGGTCGTCGCGCTCGAGCAGGCGGTCGCGGCGCC
>DATGHB010000266.1:0-3404 GCA_035308265.1 Roseiarcus sp. | reverse complement strand
TCTCTCTCTCTGCAGGAATGCAATGTCTTTCACGAACGGCAACAGCTTTGCTGACCGCCAGGCCGCCGCCGCCAAGGCGCGCAAGGAGATGGCGGAGAAATTCCTCGTCAATTCGAAATATGATCCGGCGGACCCGGCGGTCGTCGAGCGCGAGGCCAGGCGCAAGGAAATCCTCGAGGCCCGGAAGGTTCGCGACGCGGAGCGCGCCAGGCGCAAGGCGGAACAGGAGGCGGCCGACGCGGCCCGCCGCGCCGCCGAGGAGGCGGCCCGCCAGGAGCAGCTGCGGCTCGAAGCGCTCGCCCGCGAGGCTGAGCTTGCGCACGAGCGGGAAGAAGCCGAGCGGCTGGAGTACGAGAAGAAGCTCGAGCGAGACGCGCGCTACGCCGCGCGCAAGGAGCGCAAGAAGAAGAGGAAATCCGCCGCCGAACGCTACGGCTGAATCCTCCGCGCTTCGTTGGGCCGCGACGGCTGCGCGGGATAAGCCAGCCGAAACCAGATTTTCCCCCTCTCGGAGCCAGGGAGACAATGCCGAACCCGCTTCGCCTGGGCATCGCCGGTCTCGGGGTGGTCGGGACGAGTCTGGTTCGGCTTCTTCAACGCCGCCATGCCGGGTTGGCCGTGCGGGCGGGACGCGACCTCGCGGTCGCCGCCTATAGCGCGCGGCGCAAGGGCGACCGTGGCGTCGCTCTTGGCGATGCTCTCTACTACGCGAGCCCCGCCGCGCTTGCCGCCTCCGCAGACATCGACGTTTTTATCGAACTGATTGGCGGCGCCGAGGGGATTGCGTTCGACGCGGTCAATGCTGCGCTTTCGCGCGGGATTTCCGTGGTCACCGCGAACAAGGCGATGCTCGCCGCACATGGTTTCGAGCTCGCGACCCTGGCCGAGAAATCCGGCGCGCAGCTCTTCTTCGAGGCGGCGGTCGGGGGCGGCATACCGATCATCAAGACGCTCCGGGAGAGCCTGGCCGGCAACGCCATCCAGCGGGTTTCCGGCATATTCAACGGCACCTGCAACTACATCCTGTCCCGCATGGAGACCGAAAACCTGCCCTTCGACGTTTGTCTCCGCGAGGCGCAGGCGCTTGGCTACGCGGAAGCCGATCCGGCGTTCGACATTGGCGGCTTCGACACTGCGCATAAGCTCGCGATCGTCGCCTCGCTCGCGTTCGGCGCCAAGGTCGACGCGGGCGCGGTTTCGGTCGAAGGCATCGAGCAGATCACGCTCGCCGACCTGAGCGCCGCGGACGAGCTCGGCTTTCGCATCAAGCTCCTCGGCGTCGCCGAACGGACCGCGCACGGCGTTGAGCAGCGGGTGCATCCGACGATGGTGGCCAAGAGCGCGCCGCTCGCCCAGACCATGGGCGTGCTCAATGCGGTTTCGATCGACGGCGACGCGATCGGGGAATTGACCCTGGTCGGACCGGGAGCAGGGGGCGACGCGACCGCATCGGCCGTGGCGGGCGACATCGTCGACATCGCGCGCGGAGTCCGGATGCCGCCGTTCGGCCGGCCGGCCGCGTCGCTGGTCGAGGCCGATCGCGTGCCGATGCAGCGCCATGAGGGCGGCTATTACGTGCGCCTTGCCGTTGTCGACCGGCCAGGCGCCATGGGCGCGATCGCCGCGCGCATGGGCGAGCGGCTCATTTCGCTCGAGGCGATCATGCAGAAACGGGTCGCCAGGGAGGCCGCCGCGGCCGGCGTGGTGCCGGTCGTGCTGATGACCCACGGCACCACGGAATCGTCGATCCGCGAGGCGCTCGCGCTGACCGTCGAGGACGGCGTGGTGCGCGAGCGGCCCCAGGTGATCCGCATCGAGCGCGAAGCTTTGTGAGCCCGCGCCGCCCGCTGGCCGCGGGAAGGGCCAGGACGGAAGACGAAGACCGCCGCATGCGGCTCCTCGCGATTCTCCTCATGTGCTGCACGATGCTCTGCTTCACCGGGCTCGACACCTGCTCGAAATGGCTGAGCGCTTCCTTGCCCGCGGCGCAGATCGTGTGGGCGCGCTATGTCGGCGCGGCGGTGATCGCGCTCGCCGCCTCGCGCCCGCTGTCGCGCCCCGCCGCGCTGCGCTCGAAGCGGCCGTGGCTCCAGCTTCTGCGCTCGACGTTCCTCCTCGGCTCGACGAGCGCGAACGTGATCGCGCTCCGCTACCTCCAGCTGTCGGAGACCGCGACCATCTCCTTCCTCGCCCCCGTGTTCGTCGCGCTTCTCGCCGGGCCGTTCCTGGGCGAGAAGGTGGGGGCTGAGCGCATGATCGCGATCGCGGTCGGATTCCTCGGCGTTGCGATCGCGACCCGCCCGGGGACGGCAGCTTTTCAGCCGATCGTCCTCGTCGCGGTCGCCGGCGTCGTCTGCAATTCCGCCTATATGGTGGCGACCCGCAAGCTCGCCGGCGCGGATGCGGCGCAGACCACGCTGGTCTGGACGCAGATCGCGGGGCTCGTGTTTCTCACTCCGATCCTGCCGTGGGTGTGGCGGCAGCCCGGATCATGGGGAGTTTGGCTCGTCATGGCCGCGACGGGCGTCTTCGGGGCCGCGGGCCATGGGCTGCTGATCATCGCTCACCGCTACGCTCCGGCGCCGGTTTTGAGCCCGTTTTTGTACACCCAGCTCATCTGGATGATCGTCGCCGGCGCGCTCGTCTTTGGCGACTGGCCGGCCGCCTCCACTCTGGTCGGGGCGGCTCTGGTGATCGCCTGCGGGGTTTTCCTCGCGCTTCGGGAGCGCAGAGGCCGGCAAGTCGCGTACGCCGCGGCGATTGACGCGGATCAAAAAGTCTAGTAACTTAATCAACATAATATACAGGGCGTTTGAGCAGGATTCCCGCATGCTGCATGCCATAGATCCGGCCTTCGCGGTTTCCGGGCTGGCCGTCGGGTTGCTGGTCGGGTTCACCGGAGTGGGAGGCGGCTCCCTGATGACGCCGCTTCTGGTGCTGGTCTTCGGGATCCATCCGGCGACCGCGGTCGGCACGGACTTGCTCTACGCTGGCGTGACCAAGATCGGCGGGGGCGCGGTGCACGCCTGGCACGGCTCGGTCGACTGGCGGATCACGCGCCGCCTCGCCTATGGGAGCGTGCCCGCCGCACTCCTGTCGCTCCTCCTGCTCGCGCATCTGGGGGCGTCGTCCAAACAGAGCGGCGGAATCATCAGCACGACGCTTGGAGTGGCGCTGATCATGACCGCGCTCACGCTGACGTTCCGCAAGGCGCTGCTCCCCCGCCTGGCGCGGCTCACGGACGGCGCGAGCGAGCGGACGACCGGCGTTCTCACTGTCGCGCTCGGCGTGATTCTTGGCGTGCTGGTGACCATCTCGTCCGTCGGCGCTGGCGCCATCGGCGCGACGATTCTGCTCACCCTCTATCCGAGATCGCCAATCGTGCGCATCGTCGGCTCCGATAT
>DATGHB010000265.1:0-2249 GCA_035308265.1 Roseiarcus sp. | reverse complement strand
GGCGCCGCGAGAGCGCGCCCGTCAATCCAGCCTGACCGGGATTCCCGCCTCCGCCATCCGCGCCTTGGCCTCGCGAATGGTGAATTCGCCGAAATGGAAGATCGAGGCGGCGAGCACGGCGCTGGCGTGGCCTTGGCGCACCCCCTCGACGAGATGGTCGAGATTGCCGACGCCGCCGGAAGCGATGACCGGGATCACGACCGCGTCGGCGACCGCGCGGGTCAGTTCGAGGTCGAAGCCCTGCCTCGATCCGTCGCGATCCATCGAGGTCAGAAGGATCTCGCCAGCGCCGAGCGCGGCGACCTCGCGCGCGTAGGCGATCGCCTCGATGCCGGTCGCGCGGCGCCCGCCGTGGGTGAAGATTTCCCAGGCCGGCGCCTCGCCTGGCCGCGAGACCCGCTTGGCGTCGATCGCGACGACGACGCACTGGGCGCCGAACTTCTCCGCAGCCTCGCGCACGATGGTGCGGTCGGCGACGGCAGCCGAATTGATCGAAACCTTGTCCGCGCCGGCGAGCAAAAGCTGGCGGATGTCTTCGGTGGCGCGGACGCCGCCGCCGACGGTCAGCGGCATGAAGCAGACCTCGGCGGTGCGGCTGACCACGTCGAGCAGGATGCCGCGGTCCTCGTGGCTCGCGGTGATGTCGAGGAAGCACAATTCGTCCGCGCCCGCCGCGTCATAGGCGATCGCGCTCTCCACCGGATCGCCGGCGTCGCGCAGGTTGACGAAATTCACCCCCTTGACGACCCGGCCGTCCTTGACGTCGAGGCAGGGGATGACCCGGGCCTTCAGGGTCATTGCGCCAATCCCGCGGCGGGCTGCGCCCGTCCGCCGTCGCGAAGAAGCGCGAGCGCCTCACGCGGGTCGAGTCGCCCGTCATAGAGCGCGCGTCCGACGATCGCGCCGGCAAGGCGGGCGCATTTCGGTTCGGTCAGGCGCCTGATATCCTCGATCGAGGCGAGGCCGCCCGAGGCGATCACCGGAATCCCGACCTTCTCGGCCAGCGCGATCGTGCTGTCGAGGTTGAGGCCGGCAAGCGCCCCGTCGCGGGCGATGTCGGTGTAGATGATCGCGGCGACGCCCGCGTCCTCAAACCGGCGGCCGAGGTCGAGAGCGGACATCTCCGAGGTCTTCGCCCAACCCTCGATGGCGACGAGGCCCTCGCGGGCGTCAATGCCGACGGCGATTCGGCCGGGATAGACTCGCGCCGCCTCGCGCACGAAATCAGGATCGCTGACCGCCGCGGTCCCGATGATGACCCGGGTCACCCCGCTCTCCAGCCAGCCGCGCACCGTCTTCAAGTCGCGAATGCCGCCGCCGAGCTGCAGCTTCAGCGTGAGCCCAGCGAGGATGTTTCGAACCGCCTCGGCGTTCACCGGTTTGCCGGCGAACGCCCCATCGAGATCGACCACATGGAGATAGTCGAACCCCTGCGCGACGAACGCTCGCGCCTGGGCGGCAGGATCGGCGTTGAACACCGTCGCGCGCCCCATGTCGCCTTGGACGAGGCGAACGCATTCGCCGTCCTTGAGATCGATGGCGGGAAAGAGGATCACGGGCGCCACCGGAGGAAATTGGCGATCAGCTTGAGCCCCAGCGTCTGGCTTTTTTCGGGGTGGAACTGAGTGCCAGCCACGTTGCCGCGGGCGACGATCGCCGTCACCGCGCCGCCGTAGTCGGCGGTCGCGACCACATCTCCGGCGTCGTCCGGGTACAACTGATAGGAGTGGACGAAATAGGCGTGCAGCCCGCCTGGCCCGGTCGTCGCCCCTTCAAGAAGCGGATGGCTCCGCCGCACGTCGAGGGTGTTCCAGCCCATATGCGGAATCTTGAGGGCGGGCTCGTTCGGCTTGATCGCCGCGACGTCGCCCTTGATCCAGTTGAGGCCTGCGACCGTCTCGTGCTCGAGGCCGCGCGTCGCCATGAGCTGCGCGCCGACGCAGATTCCGAGAAACGGCCGCCCACGCTTCAGCACCGCCTCGCTCATCGCCTCGACCATGCCGGGAACGGCGTCGAGCCCGCGGCGGCAGTCCGCGAACGCCCCCACGCCCGGCAGCACCAGACGATCCGCGGCCAGCGCATCCTCGGGGCGCGCCGTGACCTTCACTTCGCAGCTCAAGCCGGCCTCGCGCGCGGCGCGCTCGAAGGCTTTCCGCGCCGAGTGCAGGTTGCCGGAGCCATAGTCGATGATCGCGACGCTCATGGCATGAAGCCTAAAGCGCGCCCTTGGTCGAGGGCACCCGCTCGGC
>DATGHB010000264.1:0-4175 GCA_035308265.1 Roseiarcus sp. | reverse complement strand
CAGCCGCTTGGCGCCCGCAACCCGCACGCCCACCGATTCCGCCGCCTCCTCGTTGTCGCGAATCGCCCGGATCGCCGCGCCGAGCGGACCGCGCAACAGGCCGAAGACGACCGCCAGCAGGCCGGCCATCGCGGCAAGAGCACACCAATAGGTGAGCGCGCGGCGGCTTCCGCTCGCATAGGCGTCGAGCTCGATCATCGAGATCCCGGTTTCGCCGCGCACCAGCGTGTCGAGATTGACGAGCATATGCGCCAATTCCGCCACCACCCACATGCCGATGGCGAATTCGCCCCCTTTCAGCCGGAGCATGACGATCGACAGGGGCCAGGAGAGCGCGCCGACGATGAGCGCGCCCAGAAACAGCGACGGGTAGACGCTGACCCCCCAGTTGGCGAGGCGGATGGCGGCGTAGGCGCCGAGCCCGAAGAACGCCTGCTGGCCGATCGAGACCAGGCCGCAGAACCCGACCAGAGCGTTCCACATCAAAGCCAGGATGATATAGATGAACAGCGTGGTGAGCTTGTCGACGGCGTTGGCGCTGAAGATCGCCGGTCCCGCCGCGAGCACCGCGACGATGACGGCGGCCGCGGCGATTGCGACCCGCGACTCGGGCGTCCAGCGCTCGACGGCGGCGGCCCCCGGGCTCATCGCCGCCGTCCCCCGGCCAGCGCCGTCCGGATCCGCTGGCCGAGGTCGCCGAAGAACAGCCGCGCGAACAGAACGACGAGAAAGGCGAAGTGGCCAGCGATGAAAAAGCCTTGCGGATTGACCAGCGCGCCAAGACTCTGCGCGACGCCAAGCACAATTCCGCCGACGAGCGTGCCCCACAGCGACCCCGCGCCCCCGATCACCGAGGCCTCGAAGGCGAAAATGAGCTGGGTCGCTCCGGCGTAAGGATCGAAGGTCGCGCGCATGCCGAGAAAGGCGCCCGCGACCGCGACCGTCGCCAGGGCGATTGCGGCGGCGATCGCATTGATGCGGCGCGCGTTGACGCCGACGAGACCGGCCGTGTCGGGATCCTCGGCGGTGGCGCGGATCGCGCGTCCGGTCAGCGTTCGATTGAGGAAGATCTGGATGCCGCCGAGCAGCACGATCGCAACCGCCATGGTCAGCGCCGCGAGCTTGCCGATGGCGATCTCGTCGGTGAGCGACCAGCTGTCGTAGGAGAGGTCCCCAACGTAAGGCCCGAGCGAGCGGGTGTCGGCGCCGAATCTCTGGAACAGGAGATTGTCGATGATGATCGACAGGCCGAAGGTCGCCAGCACCGGCGCCAGCAGCCCGCCGCGCACGCTGCGTTCGAGCACCAGCCGCTGCAGCGCCCAGCCGACCAGCGCCATCGCCGGCGCAATCATGGCCAGGCCCAGAAACGGTTGAACCCCGAAGCGGTCGGCCAGCACATAGAGCGCGTAAGCGGCGAGCACCGCGAGGCTCCCGTGCGCGAGGTTGATCACGCCCATGACCCCGAACATGAAGGACAGCCCGCAGGCGATCAGCGCGTAGTAGCCGCCGAGCAGAACGCCCTGAAGGATCTGGTTGAGGAAGATCACCGCGACAGCGCCTCGGCGCGCGCTTTGTTGAGGCCGAAATAGGCTTCCGTGACCTCCTCCCGGGTGAGCGCGGCGGTCGGCCCTTCGATCGCGACGGCGCCTTCGAGCATGCAGATGGTGCGGCTCGCGGCCGCCATCGCGCGCTTCAGGTCCTGCTCGACCATGAGCATGGCGACGCCCGAGGATTTCAGGGCCTCGAGCTGGGCGTACAGGCGATCGACGATCAGCGGCGACAGGCCCAGCGACACCTCGTCGAGCAGCAGGAGCTCCGGGTTCATCATCAGCGCGCGCCCGATCGCCGTCGCCTGCTGCTCGCCGCCCGACAATGTGCCGGCGAGCGCGCGGCGGCGAGCTTTAAGATTGGGAAAGGCCTCCATGACCGCGTCGATCGTCCATGCCCCCGTCCGGCCGGCGGAGCGCGCAAGCAAAAGGTTCTCTTCCACCGTCAGGCGGGCGAACAGGCGCCGGCCTTCGGGAACAAGGGCCATGCCCAGCGCGGCGCGGGCGTGCGGGCTTCTTGAGCTGATGTCCTCGCCCTTGAAGACAACGCGGCCCGCCGCGATCGGGTGCGCGCCGGCGATTGTCCGCAGAAGCGTGGTCTTGCCGGCCCCGTTGGCGCCGACCAGCGCCACCGTCTCCCCCCTCTCGATGCCGAGGCTCACGCCGCGCACCGCCTGGAGCTGGCCGTGGCGCGCCTCGAGCTTTTCGACCGAGAGCAGCCTCACGCCACGGCTCCGCCCAGATAAGCCTCGATCACCCGCGGATCGGCCATGACGCTCTGAGGCGCGCCGTCGGCGAGGATGCGACCTGCATCCATGCACACCAGGCGCTCCGCGACCTTGATCAGGATGTGCACGATGTGCTCGATCCACACGATCGCAACGCCGCGGGCTTTCAGTTCGAGGATGATTCCGACCAGTTCGTTCGCCTCGGCGTCGGTCAGTCCGCCGCCGATCTCGTCGAGCAGCAGCACCGCGGGGCCGGTCGCGAGCGCGCGGGCGAGCTCGAGCCGCTTGCGATCGATGAGGCCCAGCGTCTCGGCGCGCCGGTTGGCGATCGCCGTCATGCCGGTCAGCGCAAGCGATTCGATCGCCCTGCCGTAGGCGGCTTCACGCTCGAGCCCGCCGCCATGCGCCGCCGCGGTGAAGACATTCTCGAACACCGTCATGCCGCCGAAGGGCCTCGGAATTTGATGCGTGCGCGCGAGCCCGCGCCGGCATCGCTCGGCGGTCGAAACGGAGGTGACGTCCTCGCCGAGAAAGCGCACCCGCCCGCTGGTCGGCGCCTGCGCGCCGACCAGGAGGCTGAGCAGGGTCGTCTTTCCGGCGCCGTTCGGCCCGACCACGCCGACCGCTTCGCCGGCGCTCACGGAAAAGTCGACCCCTTCGAGCACCACGAGAGCGCCGAAGCTTTTCGTCAGCCCTTCCCCTTCGAGCAGAAGACCGCCGGCCTGCGCGCCGGACATCGCCTCGGGCCGCCGTCAGCCGTTGTATGGTTTGAGCTTCGCCTGGATGGGAACATTCGGGTCGGTCGCGTGCTCGGTGACCGGATAAGCGAGCTTGAACCTCGACCCCGCCGGCGCCCTGACCCATTGCGTGCCGATGATGGGCGTGACCGCGACATTGGGAACGGGCCCGGCGGTGAAGTTGACCCTGCCGCCGATGGTCATGGCGTTCAGCGTCGACAGCGCCTTGGCGACCATGGCCTTGCCGGTGGGATCGCCACTGGTCTTGAGCGCGTCGAAGCCGGCGTCAAACAGGGACAGCGTCGCGCCGAGCTGCTGCGTCCACTGCTTGCCCGACGCCTTCTCATAGCCGTCCGCGAGCTCGTCGCCGCCGATTCCGGTCAGCGTCGACTTGTAGGGGAAGGCCTTGTGCCAGTAGGCGGCGCTCGACAGGTTGTAGCCCAGATTGCCGAGGGCGGTGACGTCCTCGGGAAACAGGCAGGCCTTGGCGATCTGGGCGATCTTGACCATCCGGGTGTAGCCCTGCTGGGCGGACTGGCGCCAGAAGGCGGTGAAGTCGGGCGGAATCGGGAAGCCGTTGAAGATTTCGCACTTCTCCGCCTTGAACTTGGCGATCTGGGCCGAATAGTCGGTGGTGCCGTCCTCATAGCCGCCCGGATCGACAATGGTGAACCCCGCCTTGGCGAGCCCCGGCGCGAGATGCTCGCGCACGGCGTTGCCGTCCGCATCGTTGGGATAGAGGACGCCCACCTTCTTGTTGGTGGGGATGAGGCCCCATTGCGAGACATAGGCCTTGCGGAACTCCTCGCCGCCGAAGCTGAAGTGGTAGGTCCACTTGAACGGCGAGGGCTGGCCGGGCTTGGCGCCGCGTCCGAAGTACCAGGATTCCCACGGCATGACGGTCGAGAGGCAGGGAACGCCGGCCGCCTCGCAGGCGTCGGAGACCGGATTGACCACTTCCGGGGTCGAGGTGACCAGCATCATGTCGATCTTGTCGGAATTGATCAGGGTCTTGGCGAGTTGGCCGGCCCGCGAGGGATCGGACTGCGAGTCCCGGTCGAGGACCTCGACCGCGTAGGTCTTGTCGCCAATGGTATAGCCGTTGGCGAGCGCCTTGCGCGCCAACTCCAGCACGTAGCCGTCGGTCTGGCCGAATCCGCCCA
>DATGHB010000263.1:0-6157 GCA_035308265.1 Roseiarcus sp. | reverse complement strand
GGGGGGGAAGGTCTGGCCGGGAATCCCGGAGTCCCGGACGCCGACGGGCGAGATTGCGGATTCCCGATCGACCGCTTCGCGGCCGTCGGGGTATGACATTCAATGAGTCGATCAGCCGGATTTCGTCTCAGGCCGGCAGCCCGCCTGCTCGAGGGCGGAGTTGCAAAAAAGCGGCATTGTCTTGACGGGCCGGCGAGCGCATGTTACTGTTTTCCAGAATGAAGCGCCAAGGCCGGGCTTCCCGTCTCATCGGCGCGCCGCTCGGGCCGCTCGTCGATTCGCGCGAAATGAAATGGGGTCAAGCCGTTGAAAACAAACGATCCCGCGAAACACCCGATTTCGCAGCCATCAATGATATCAATGACTTACGGCCTTGCCGCGAAACCGCTCATTTCGTTCGGCGAAATGGCGGCTTGAAGGCCCCCGCGGCGGACGTCGCGCGAGTCCGCGAATCGGAAATGGCGCCGCAAGCGATTGGAATCGCTCAAAACGGACTCGGAAATGGCGCCAGCCGTTTTTCTATTACTGAAGTTGATCTCCGTGTTTCACGTGAAACAGAAAACAGCCTCCGAGACCCCGGTCCGGCCCGCCGCGTCTTGACTATCCCCGCGCCGCCCAATCGAGCCCCTGTTCGAGGCGGTCGTTGCCCCAGAACACCTCGCCGTCCTCGGTCACGAGACACGGTGCGCCGATGATTCCGATTTCCGCCGCCCGGGCGCATTCGGCCTTGAGGAGCGCCTTGTTGGCGTCGGTCTCGGCGCGCTCGAACGCGGCCGCCGGATCGACGCCGCATGCGACGATGAGCGCGGCGAGCGTCGCCCCGTCGCCGATGGCCATGCCTTCGCCGAATTCGGCGGCGAAGACCCGGCGCGAGAAATTCACCCGCTCCTCGCCCTGAAGCGCGAGCGCGACACGCGCGGCGAGGAGGCTCGGTTGCGGAAAGGGATCGGGCCGCTTGAGCGGAATCCCCATCGCCTCGCACGTCCGCTCGAGGTCGCGCCACATGTAGCGGCCTTTGGCGGGATAGATGTTGAACGGCGAATCGCGCCAGCCTTGCGCGGCGAAGATCGGCCCGAGCAGGAACGGGCGCCAGACAAGGCGCACGCCTCGCTCTTCCGCGAGCGCGGCGACCCTGAGCGCCGCCGGATAGGAATAGGTGCTCGCGAACTCGTACCAGAACTCGGCGCTCGCCAAATGCGCCTCCCCAAAAACCGCGCGCGAGTTTGACATGAACGCGGACGCGGCGAAACGAACGCGATCGACGGAAATAAAAAAACCGCCCCACCGTGAGGAGATGGGGCGGTTCACTTTTCCGCGAATTTGGGTCTGTGGTCCGTCGCGGCTTAGCTCTTGGGCGCCTCGGCCGGGGCGGCCGGCGCGGACTCATCCGCCGGCTTCTTGGCCTTCTTGGCCATGTGGTGGTGCTTGGCCTTCTTCGGCTTCGCCTTCATCGAGTCCTTCGCCGGCGCCATGTTGTCGGTCGCGGCGGGAGCGGCGGCAGGAGCCGTCGTGGTGTCGGTCTGGGCGAGCGCGGCAAGAGGCGCGAATGCGAGCGCGGCGCCGATCCCGATAGCGGTCAGTGTCTTCAGCATTTACCATTCTCCATGTCGTGCCGTTCGACTCTTGGCCGTTTTGGCGGGGCGAGGGCATGCGCCCGTTCAGATGAATTTGGAATGAATGTAGCGTGGCGGGAATTGGGCGCCGCCATAGCCCGTCGGCAGACGGGCGTCCTTCCGGACACCCTATGCGGTTTGACGCAGCGCATGGCCGTCCCGTATGAACCGTATCGCTCGCCATGTCCCACAACACCTTCGGACATCTGTTCCGCTTCACGACCTTCGGCGAAAGCCACGGGCCGGGGATCGGGTGCGTCGTCGACGGCTGCCCGCCGCGCATTCCCTTGGAAGCCGCCGACATTCAGGCCGACCTCGACCGGCGGCGGCCAGGAACTTCGCGCTTCACCACGCAACGGCGCGAGCCGGACGAGGCTCGCATTCTCTCCGGCGTGATGATCGATGAAGAGACCGGCCGTCAGGTCACGACCGGAACTCCGATCGGCGTCGTCATCGACAATGTCGATCAACGATCGAAGGACTATAGCGACGTCAAGGACAAGTACCGCCCCGGCCATGCCGATTACGCCTACGAGGCGAAATACGGGATTCGCGACTATCGCGGCGGAGGCCGCTCCTCGGCGCGCGAGACGGCGGCGCGGGTCATCGCCGGCGCGATCGCCCGCAAGGTGATTCGTGGCGTTCTCGTTCGCGGAGCGCTCATACAGATGGGCAAGCTCAAGATCGACAGGGCCCGCTGGGACTGGGACGAAGTCGGCCGCAACCCGTTCTTCTCGCCGGACGCCGCGGCGGCCGGGCGTTTCGCCACCTATCTCGACGAGGTGCGCAAGGCGGGCTCCTCGGTCGGCGCCGTGATCGAGATCGTCGCCGAGGGCGTTCCGGCGGGGTGGGGCGCGCCGATCTACGGCAAGCTCGACGCCGAGCTCGCCGCTGGCCTGATGAGCATCAACGCGGTCAAGGGAGTCGAGATCGGCGATGGCTTCGCGGCGGCCGAACTCTCCGGCGGCGAGAACGCCGACGAAATGCGCCGCGGCAATGACGGTCAGCCACGCTTTCTTAGCAATCACGCGGGCGGCGTTCTGGGCGGCATCTCGACCGGACAGCCGATCGTCGCCCGGTTCGCCGTCAAGCCGACGTCGTCGATTCTCACCCCTCGCCGCACGATCAACCGCGCCTTCGAGGAGACAGAGATCGTCACCAAAGGCCGCCATGACCCGTGCGTCGGCATCCGCGCGGCGCCGGTCGGCGAAGCGATGGTCGCTTGCGTGCTGGCCGATGCTTATCTGAGACATCGCGGTCAGGTCGGCGCGTAGGCCAACGCTCGCGGCGGTCCGCGAGCCAATTTCAAGGCAAGAAGCGGAGTGCGGCCTGGCCGCGCAATGCGCGATCCTTCCGCTCGGGGCTTATCGAGAAGTTTCGATGATCCTGAGAGACAGAAGGATCCCATTCCATGAGCAGGGAAGACGACAACAAGGCCATTGTGGGCCGATGGTTCGCCGAATTCTGGGGCAAGGACTTCAATCTCGGCGTCGTCGACGAGATTGCCGCCCCGGACATGCTGCTGAAATATTCGCTGCACGCGCCTCGCCGCGGCCGCGACGACGACTTCCGCGCTGCGTTCCCCGACCTCAACTTCTGGGGTACGGCGGACCTCATCGCGGAAGGCGATTATGTCGTCGGCCAGTGGGAAGGCGGGGGAACCCACACCGGCCCCGCTTTCAGGGACTTCCTGGCCGGTGGTATCCCGCCGCGACTGGCCGCACGATGCGTTTCAGCGGCACGACGGTCTTGAAGGTGATCGATGGCAGGATCGCCGAGGAAATCGGCCTGCTCAAGGCCGCCTGATCGCGCGTCGCCCTAGCGGCGCTCTCGGGCCTGTCAAGCAGTGCGGCGATCACGAGCACGTGCGCCCATTGCGTCGATTGGGCCGCGATGGCTAAGGAAGCACCCTTCGTTTCATGACGGCGTCATGCCCGGGCCATTTCCTGCCCGGGGGGCGGATCGGAGGGTGAAGATGTCCGAGCATCACAGCGATGGCGTGACCCGGCGCGAGGCGCTTATCGGCGCGACGAGCGGTCTTGCGCTTGCCGTGCTCGAGCCGCGCCGCGCCGGGGCGCAAGCGTCGCCGGCGGCCGAAGTCCCGGGCCAGGTCACTGGCGTCGTATTCGAGGATAAGGACCGCTCGGGGATGTCGAGCGCCGCCAATCCGGGGATTCCCGGCGTGCTCGTCTCCAACGGCCGCGACGTTGCGGTCACCGGCGCCGACGGGCGCTATACGCTGCCGCTGCCGGAGGAGGCGACGATCTTCGTCGTCAAGCCCGCTGGCTTCATGCCGCCGGTCGAGCCCCTAACCAACCTGCCGCGCTTCTACCGGCATCACCAGCCCAAGGGCTCGCCGGCCGAGCTCAACCTGACCTTCGAGGGCTTACGCCCGACCGGGCCATTGCCGGCCTCGGTCGATTTCCCGCTTCGCCGCCAGGACGAGCCTCAGGCCTTCAATGTCGTGATGGTGGCCGACCCGCAGCCGGAGACCGAAGCGGAAGTCGACTTCATCCGCGAGGACCTGATCGGGGCGCTGGCCGGCGTCGACGCCAGCTTCGGGCTTACCGCCGGCGACATCATGTTCGACGACCTCTCGCTCTTTCCGCGCTCGAACGCGATCATGGGCTCGATCGGATTGCCGTGGTGGAACATCGGCGGCAACCACGACCTCAATTTCGAGGCGCCGGACCGCAAGTACAGCCGCGAGACCTACAAGCGGTTCTTCGGCCCGAACTACTACGCCTTCTTCTACGCTCAGACGCTCTTCCTTATGCTCGACGACGTGGACTACCTCGGCCCTGTGCCGGCAGGATTTGGCGGCGGGGGCAAATACGTGGGCCGCTTCGACGAGGGGCAGCTCGACTTCGTGCGCAACGTACTCGCCCACACGCCGGACGACACGCTGATCGTCGCGGTGATGCACATCCCGATCCGCACCTACCTCGGCGACGAGCCCTATCAGAACCTGCAGAACCGGGAGGCGTTCTTTTCGCTGTTCAAGGGGCGCCGCTTTACCGTCAGTTTCGCCGGCCACACTCACACGACCGAGCATCATTATTTCGATGGCCCCGACGGCTGGAAGGGGGCCGAGCCCCATCATCAACACGTGCTGACGACGCTCTCCGGCTCATGGTGGAGCGGGCCGTTCGATCATCGCGGCGTGCCCTCCGCCGACAGCCGCGACGGCACGCCGAACGGGTTCCACATCCTCTCCGTCGACGGCCTGACCTATACGACGCGCTTCGTTCCGGCCAAGGAGCCGAACGGGCGCCAGATGCGGCTTTCGATCCTGAGCCGCTTTCACGGGGTCGGCAGGGACGCCGACCTCAATTTCCGCCAGGTTCGGCTCCTAGGCTCGCCGGTTCCGCGCGAGGCGGTTGGGGCTTCGACGCTCGTCGCCAACGTGTTCGACGGCGGCGACAAGACCAGGGTCAGGATGGTCGTCGGCAACCGCCCGCCGATCGAGATGACCCGCCAGGCGCGCCCGGATCCGTTCGTGCAGGAAGTGTTCGCCCGCAATGAGGTGACCAAGAAGGCGTGGGCCAGGGCCGATGTCTCCTCGCATATCTGGACCGCGCGTCTGCCGGGCGACCTTGCGCCTGGAACCTATCGGGTGGCGGTCGAGGCGACCGGCGAATACGGCCAGCGCTTGAGCGGGCGCCTCGCGCTCGAGGTGACAGACTAGGGCGGCGCAGCGCGCGCCGCATGCTTCTGTTCAGCAGGGGGCGCACCAGCAACGGTAGCGGCCGCAGACCCAGTGATGCCACGGGCGGCAGTATCGGCCCCAATGAGGGCCGCAAGCCGCCTTTTCGACCGGGGTGAAGTTATGCGCCGGCGCCGAAAGCGCCGCAGCCCCGCGTTCAATCTGCGCCTCGGCGCTGAAGATGAGCCCGCCGTTGACGGTCAGGGCCACCGCCCCGGCGAGCGCGATTGCCAGTCTTCGCATCCTCGTTCCTCCTTGATACGCTAGGCTCCACATGACGAAACCGAGCCGGTGGACCGGCCGTCATTCGACGCGTGGCCGCTGTGCAGCTCAAATCTGTGATTGGTCCCGGCGCGCTGGCAACCCGGCAAAAGTGTCTGGACCGCCCTGGGGGAAGAGCGCAGCTGGTCGCGTCGTTCGGCGAACCGGTTCATGGTAAGGGTGGCGCGCGACGGTTGAGGCCAGGCGCCGCGTTCTGTGGACGGATCATGGTGAGGTTGAACGAAATCCGGGGCAACGAACTCGCGGTCGAGGCGCCGAAGGCGTTTGACGCGGGCCTCGTGTTCATCGGCGTCATCCGCACGCCCTGGACCTCGCGCCTCGACTGCCCGGGCGCTCTCGCCGTCCCATGCGCTTGTTGACACGGGCGAGCTGCTGTGAAGGCCCTAAATCTCCGGGAGCCAGGGCGCAAAACCTCGGGCCATGAGATAGGCGCCGAGGACGGCAAATGCAGCCGCCGCGACAAGACCCGCAATCCGCGAAGTTGTCCGGCCGAGTTTCGCGCCAAGCCTTTTTCCGGCGAGGATGCCCGCGTAGGTGACGACGAAGGTCTGAAGGG
>DATGHB010000262.1:0-4483 GCA_035308265.1 Roseiarcus sp. | reverse complement strand
CCCGCCGCCCGGTCACCGCCGCCAGATCACGCCGAACAGGAATCCGAGCCCCAAGGCGAGCGCGACGGTGGAAAGCGGGCGTTCTCGGACCACATCCTCGAACGATCCGCCGAGTGAAGAAGCCTGCGATTGCACGGTGTCGGCGACGGCGCCCAGGCGATCGGACGCATCGGACGCTATGGCGCCCACATTGGCGCGCGCGTGTTTCAGGCCTCGCCTGGCTTGCTCCTGCGCCGCTGCCCCGATGTCGCTCGCAGCGTCCGTAATTTGATCAGAAAGATCCCCGATAGCGTTCTTCATGGCCGCCATCTCCTTCTCCGGCCGAGCAAAGGCGTTCTCGTCGCCAATGTCTCGCGCGCCATCGGTTCGTTCGCCGCCAGATGGAAAGTCGGACGTCATCCGCTCCTCCGGAGCGCCACGGTCAACCGAAACGCCCAGCCGGGCAAAAAGGTTCCGCGCCTTCGGCGATTTCAGCGATCCTCGTCAACATACAGACGCTCCTTGAGGATCAGCGCCACCATCAGAATTGGCGACGAAAGGACCGCTCCCATCGGCCCCCAAAGCCAGGTCCAGAAAGCGAGCGACAGCAGGACCGCGAGCGCGTTCAGCTCCAACTGGCGCCCGATGATGATCGGGGTCACGAACTGCCCCTCCACGGAGATCAGGAGGATAAATCCCGCGGCAGGGAGGAGGCCCCACGCGAAAGTCGGCTCGGCGACCACCCCGACCACGAGGAGAACCACGAACATCGCGATCGGCCCGATGATCGGAATGAAATTCATCGTCGCCGCCAACGCGCCGAATCCGATCGCGTTCGGCATTCGGGTCAGCGCGCAAATGACGCCGGTCAGCGCTCCGACGGTGAGGTTGATCAGCGTCACCGTCAAAAGATAGTAGGCCAATCCGGATTCGATCTCGTTGAGGATCTTGAGAACCGTCAAACGTGAATCGCGGCTTGCAAACGTCATGACGAGACCGCGCCGCAAGTCCGGCCATCCTGAGATGAACAAAACCAGCACGACGAGAAAGAACAGAAATTCCGTAATCGGCGGCAACAGAACCGAGATCGTCGAGGGGACCCAGGAAATCCCGGGCAAAGACAGCGCAATCGCATCGCCGCTCTGGGGCTCGCCAAGCATCGCGCTGAGACGCCGCCAGGCCCTGACCAGGCCATCGAATACGTGCAGCTTTTCCTTCAGCGACCCGACGATGCCCGGCAAGTCGCTGGTGAGCTCGGACACGCGCGGCAAAAACAACAGGATCACGAAAGCGATGACCAGCGTCACGCCCGCGACCAGGATGAGCGCGGCGAGCCAGCGAGGAACGCGCAGCGCTTCCAGTCTTCGCGCCGCCGGACTCAACATGGTGCCGACGACGAAAGCCGCCACCACCGGCAGCATCACCTCGCGACCGATGTAGAGAACGAAGCCGACCGCAATTGCAGCGAGGGCCGCCAGCGACCAGGCCGAAATCTCCCGAAGGGTGATTTCGGGATGCGGAGGAGAACTATCCCCGGTCCCCGCGACCGTCTCCGGACGCCGGCCTTCCCCCATTGTCCCTCCCCTTCGCCGCGCCAGCGGCGTTGCCTGGTGGGTGAGTAGTTTCAGGCAGACGTTCTATTGGCGCAAGGTAGCCGCGTCGACCTCAAGCGGCGGCGATAACAACACCGGAGCGCACGCAAAGTTCCGGCGCGGCTCTTCCGTTCATTGGGAGCAAAACTTTGACCACTCGGCATTGAACGGGCTAAGATCGCCGTGTCCGACGCCGCTCTTGCAACCTCGTGAGGTCGAACTTGG
Source organism: Roseiarcus sp. (assembly GCA_035308265.1). Lineage (GTDB taxonomy): Bacteria > Pseudomonadota > Alphaproteobacteria > Rhizobiales > Beijerinckiaceae > Roseiarcus. The sequence continues at coordinate 2,687 of DATGHB010000262.1, read as the reverse complement.
CGCCGAGCGCAAGCTGGAAAGGCTTCCTGAAGATCGCGGATGTGACTGTCCCGGTCAGCTTTTACGCCGCCGCTTCGACCGCCAAGCGGATCGCCCTGCACACGATCAATCGGCCGACGGGCGCCTGGGTCCGGCGCAAGTTCGTCGACGCCGCCAGGAAAAAGACCGGCCCGCGCGCCGCGACTGAAGCAAACCCTGCCCCGCCGCGACGCAAGGCGGGCTGACCCATGGCGCTCGAAACCTATCGGAAGAAGCGCAACTTCGCGGCGACCGCCGAGCCGAAGGGCGCGACGCCGGTTGCCGACAGCAATCTCTTTGTCGTCCAGAAGCATGACGCGACCCGGCTTCACTACGATTTCCGCCTCGCGCTGGACGGGGTGCTCAAGAGCTGGGCGGTCGCCCGAGGCCCAAGCCTGGTCCCGGACGAAAAGCGCCTTGCGGTCGCGGTCGAGGACCACCCGCTCGAATACGCCGACTTCGAGGGCACGATCGCCAAAGGCGAATATGGCGGCGGTTCGGTCATCGTCTGGGACAACGGCTCCTGGGCGCCGATCGGCGACCCCCATCGCGGCCTGAAGAAGGGTCACCTCGAGTTCGACCTTCATGGTCAAAAACTAAAGGGCCGCTGGCATCTGGTCAGGATGCGCGGCAAGCCGGACGAGAAGCACGAGAACTGGCTTCTGATCAAGGGCGACGACGACTACGCGAGATCCGCTGCCGACGCCGATATCCTTGAAGGCCAGCCCCAATCGGTCAAGACCGGCCGGACCATCGATGAGCTTGAAGGGGAAACTCCGGGCTGGTCGTCCAAGACGGGAAAGATCGAGAAACCCGGCGGCTCCAGGCCCGCCCGGGGAGGCGCCGCGCCGGCGGCGCCGGACCCGTCGGCCGTCGAAGGCGCGGCCCATGGGCCCCTGCCCGGCTTCGTCGGACCGATGCTGGCGTCGCTGGCGAGGTCTCCGCCGACCGGCGCGCGATGGCTGCATGAGATCAAGTTCGATGGCTACCGCCTTCAGGCGCATCTCGAGGACGGCGCGGTCCGGCTATGGACCCGGGGCGGGCTCGACTGGACGGACAAATTCGCCGGCCCGGTGCGGGAGGCGCTCGGAGGCCTGCCCGCGCGCGCTGCGGTGATCGATGGCGAGATCGTGGTCGAGAACGAGAGCGGCGTCTCCCAATTCTCGCTCCTGCAAGCCGATCTCAGCTCGGGACGGCACGACCGGTTCGCCTACTACGCCTTCGATTGTCTCCATCTCGACGGATACGACTTGCGCGAAGCTATGCTGATCCGCCGCAAGGAGTTGCTCAGCGAGCTGATCGGCGCCGGCCGGGGCCCGATTCGCTACAGCTCCCATTTTGTCGAGGACGGCAAGCTGGTGCTGCAGCGCGCCTGCGCGCTCGGCCTCGAAGGCATCGTCTCGAAGGCCAGCCAGTCCCCCTATGTCTCGGGCCGCGGCCGGAGCTGGGTGAAGGCCAAGTGCTCGGCCCGGCAGGAGTTTGTCATCGCGGGCTTCGTCCCCTCGACCACCGGACGCAAGGCGGTGGGCTCGCTCGCGCTCGGCGTCTATGATGGCGCCGACCTCCGGTATGTCGGGCGCGTCGGTACCGGCTTCACCTCGGACGTCGCGCAGGCGCTGTTCGCGAAGCTCGAGCGGATGCGCATTCGATCAAGCCCGTTCGCCAAGCCCCTCACCGCCGCGGAAGCCGATCAGGTCCGCTACGTCCAGCCGGAGCTCATCGCTGAGGTCGATTTCCGCGGCTGGACCGGGGACGCCCTTCTGCGCCAGGCGTCCTTTCTGGGCTTGCGGGACGACAAGCCGGCGCGCGAGGTCGTGCGCGAAACGGCTGCGTCCTCGAACCCCGCGCCCGAGCGCCCGAAGACGAGCGTGAGGCTGACCCATCCCGACCGCGTCTATTGGCCGGAGGCCGGCGTCACCAAGGAAGGCCTCGCCGGCTATTACGCCGAGGCCTGGCCGCTGATGAAGCCCTTCATCGTCGGCCGCGCGCTGGCCCTGCTGCGCTGCCCGGATGGGATCGACGGGCAGACGTTCTTCCAGAAGCACGCCTGGAAGGGGCTCAACAAGGCCATCGTCCTGGTCAAGGATCCGGCGGAGGCCGAGCCGCTGATCAGCATTCGGGACTTCGACGGGCTGATGGCGCTGGTCCAGTCGGCGGCGCTCGAAATCCATCCCTGGGGGTCGACCGTCGACGATTGGGAGCGGCCGGACATGATCGTGATGGACCTCGATCCGGGCGAGGACGTCGCCTGGACGTCGGTGATCGCGGCGGCGCGGGAGGTTCGCGAGCGGCTGAAGAGCGCGGGGCTTACGGCGTTCGTGAAGACCTCGGGCGGCAAGGGGCTGCACGTGGTCGCGCCGGTCACGCCGAGAGCGGAATGGCCCGCGGCCAAGGCCTTCACCAAGGCGATCGCCGACGCGATGGCCGCCGACAGCCCCGACCGCTTCGTCTCGACGATCCCGAAGGCGAGGCGACACGGCAGGATCCTGATTGACTATTTGCGCAACCAGCGCGGCATGACCGCGGTCGCCGCGTACTCGACCCGCGCCAGGCCGGGGGCGGCGGTTTCGATGCCGCTTGCCTGGGAGGAGTTGTCGCCGGAAATCGGGCCGGCCTTCTTCACCATCCGCAACGCGCCGGCGCGCCTCTCCTCGGTCGGCGATCCATGG
>DATGHB010000261.1:0-11372 GCA_035308265.1 Roseiarcus sp. | reverse complement strand
CAGCCGCTTGTCGCCCACCTTGTCGGCGACGAGCCAGGCTTCGAGCTGGCGGCGGGATGTTTCGGAAAGCGCGTCGCCCAGCAAAACCTTCTGCATGTCCTTGGCCATGGCGCGCGGACTCGTCGTGTCGCGCTCGTCTCCTGGCGTCGATTCATTGAGGCTCGGCTCATCGCGGTCGAGCCGCGTGACCTCATCGCTAAGCGAGCGGGCGAACCGGGTGAAGCCCTCAGGGCCGCCGATCGCCTGCACGATCAGGTTCGCTGCGGTGTTGTCGCTCCAGTCAATCGCCGCGGCGCAGGCTTCCGCGAGCGTCATCTCGCCCTCGGCGACATGCGTCTTCGAGACTGGCGCATACTCCAGCAGATCGCCTGGCCCGAAAGCGATCTTCCGGTCGAGGCGCTCCTGGCCCTCGTCGACGCGCTTCAGCGCGGCGGCCGCGGCCAGAAGCTTGAACGTGCTGCACATCGGAAAGCGCTCATCGGCGCGATGGGCGAGGATCGAGCCCGTCCCGGTATCGCGCACAAAGACCCCAAGCCTGCCGCCTGCGCTCGCCTCGATCACGGCGAGCCGGTTCGTGGCGTCCCTCAGCCGCTCGCCGGCGGAAGGAGCCGCGCGCGCAGGAAGCGAGGCGGCGCCCGCCGCAAGGCCAACAAGGAATGCGCGACGGCTCGAATGCATGGGAGGCCTCTCGAATCTGTCCGGCGCGCGATCCACCTCACGATTGAGGCGCCCGGATGGCGCTGCGTCCCGCGCGGCTCGTGTCATGGACGGCGGAGGTGGTGAAACGAGCGTGGGTTTCGCGTATCCTCCGGAGGTCGCGCCGCGGCAGGCGCGTGGCCATCGGGGCGCCGCCGCGATGAGAAAGAAGAGAGGATGTCTTCGTGGCCCTAAAAACCTATTCGGGAAGTTGTCACTGCGGCGCGGTTCGCTTCGAAGCGGATGTCGACCTCAGCCAGGGGACGCTGAAATGCAACTGTTCAAGCTGCGCCAAGGCGCGTTCGTGGCTGGTGTTTGCCAAGCCCGATCGTTTCCGGCTGCTCGCGGGCGCGGACTCGCAGGGACTTTATCAGTGGACGCCGCCCGGCCGCGCCGCGCCGAGCCTCGAATATCACTTCTGCAAACACTGCGGCATCCGCACGCCTTCGCGCGGCGTGGCCGAGGCGATGGGCGGCGCGTTCCACGCCATCCAGGTGACGCTGCTCGATGGCGTCGATCCCGACGAACTGGCGAGAGCGCCGATCCAGTACGTTGACGGGCGCAACGATCATTTCGACCGACCGCCGGCCGATACGCGTTTGCTCTGAAGCCGGTTGACGGAACCTTCTGCGCCGGATCGGCCTCCGTCTTGATCCGGCGCGCGCATCCGCGATAGGCCTTGTCCTTCATGCATCGGGTCAGGCGGATAACCGGCGCTTCCAGCGGTTTCGGCCGCGCGCTTCGCCGAAGCCGTGCTGAAGCGGGGCGACGGCGCGGCGACGATCGGCGGCCGTCGCCGCGCGGCGTGTGAAGGGAAGGCGTTCCTCAATGACCGATGTGAAGGCGCCTGCCGAGGAACTCTACAGGACCCTCGCCCTGCGCCATGGCGTGGCGCCTGGCGCATCGCGCGGGCGGGGATTCGGATCGGACGCGCTGAAAGCGGAGGGCAGGATCTTCGCCGCGCTCTCGAATGGCCGCCTGCTCGTCAAACTTCCCGCGGAGCGCGTCAAGGCGCTGGTCGAGGCAGGGCTTGGCGAACCTTTCTCGACCGGGCCCGGCCGGGTCAAAAAGGAATGGGTGACCATCGCCCCGTCGAGCGCCGACGAATGGATGCGCCTCTCGGAGGAAGCGCGGGCTTATGTGCGCTCCCAGGCGAAATAAGGACCGGCGGCTCTGGCGCGACGCGGGTCGGCTCGTCTAGACATGTCGGTCGGGGGCCCGGCGCCCGCGCCCGCGTGAGGGGCGGTCGTGAAGCCGGGACCCGGGGGAGGAAACGAATGCGTTCACTCGTCGCCGGCGCCGCCATTTTGGCCCTGCTCGCCGTTTCGGGCTGCGCCAAGGGCGACAAGGGCGACCAGGGCCCGCCGGGACCTCAGGGGGAGCGGGGACCGGCCGGCCCGCCCGGGCCAAAGGGCGAAGCCGGCGTGGTCGGCGCTTTAGGACCGATTGGGCCGAAGGGCGACGCGGGGCCGGAAGGTCCGAGGGGCGCCAAAGGCGAACCTGGGCCCGCCGGGCCTCCCGGACCGCCGGGACCGCCAGGATCCGACGGGCCGCCCGGGCCAAAGGGCGATGCGGGCGCGACCGGAGCTCCCGGGTTGCAAGGACCAAAAGGGGAGCCGGGGCTCGAGGGGGCGGCCGGACCTCAGGGATCGAAGGGCGATTCCGGCGACATCGGGCCCGCGGGACCTGCCGGACCGCCCGGGCCTGCCGGGCCGAAGGGCGAAGCCGGCGCGGTCGGGCCTGAGGGACCGCCGGGGCCGAAGGGCCAAGCCGGAATCGTCGGCGCGGTCGGCCCGGCCGGGCCGCTTGGGCCCAAAGGCGAGTCCGGGCCGCAAGGCCGAGCGGGACCCCCGGGCCCGACGGGCGAACCGGGCAAGATCGGACCGCCCGGACCCTCGGGGCCGGCCGGGCCCAAGGGCGACGCCGGCGCCGCTGGACCTCCGGGACCACCGGGGCCAGCCGGACCGTCTGGGCCGAAGGGCGAAGCCGGAATCGTCGGCGCGATCGGTCCCCAGGGACCGGCGGGGCCGCCCGGACACATCGGAGCTTCCGGGCCGCCTGGCCCCGCCGGGCCTCCCGGCGCGGCCGGAGCGCCAGGGCACATCGGGCCGCCCGGCCCGGCCGGAGCGCTGGGACACATCGGGCCGCCCGGTCCGCAAGGTCCGGCCGGACCGGCGGGGCCGCAGGGCCCTGCGGGAGCGGGCGCGAGCTTCAGGGTGGTCAGCGATTCCGCTCAGGCCGCGTGCGCGGCGGGCGAGATCATGGCCAGCGCCTATTGCGCGGGCGGCGCCGCCATGCACATCGACGGAACGACGGGCGCAAGCTGCGACGGCGGCGCGCGGACGGTGATTCTCTGCGCCAGGCAGTGATATGACCGGCGTTCAGGCTGAGTTCATCGGATCCGCAATAGTTTGCGCCGCACCGGCTTCAAGGTCGCGAGGCTCGCAGGAGGAACGGTCATACGCTCAGACGCTTCACAGGGAGGCTTGAAATGCCGAGGCCAAGGTTAGCGCTGGTCGCCGCCACGATGCTGCTGTCGATGGGCTTCGTCGTTGTTCCACACAGCCCCGCGAGCGCCGCCAAGTTCTGCGCGCAGCTGCGAGGGTCGACAGCCCAGGGACACCCGGACTGCTCGTTTTCGACGCTCGAGGCATGCCGGGCGCGCGTCAGGCACAGGGGCGGCGGGCACTGCTACAAATTGCACCATCACTGAGACTTTGACCGCGGGCGGAAGTCGCCCGAGTTGAGATTTTGGTCCCCGGGGCCCATTCTGGCGGTCCGGGGACGCAATCGGCGCCGCCGGCGTTCCGGCGAACGCACTCTGGGACGTAGCGAATTGCGACGCGCGCCCCTTGAAACTCAACAGGCGCGCGGCCCGCGGCGACCAACAATCGCCTGAGGTTCGCCAGCAGGAGAAAGCGATGCATCGACTGACGGTTCTATATCCAGCGAAGGACGGCGCCGCCTTCAACTACGATTATTATTTCAGCAATCATCACAAACTGGTCGTCTCGCGGCTGAAGCCGGAAGGAATGGTCAGTTGCGAATTCGACCAGGGCGTGTCCGACCCGGCCGGGGGCAAGGCGCCCTATCTGGCCATCGCCTATCTTAAATTCACCTCAGCCGACGCGCTTCAGAAGGCGCTCGTCAAGCATGGCGCGGAAATACTCGGCGACATTCCCAACTACACGAAGATCGAACCGATCATGCAGGTGAACGAGGTGAAGGCGAGCTGAGGGCCTAAGCCCCCTGGCGACGGCTTCATCGGCGACACGAACGGTCTACCGGCTTGGATACCAGTAGGCGGCCTGCGGTTTCGCGCGGTCGAGAACCACGAACTGGTCGGCGAAGACGCGGTAGGTCGGGCTCCAGTCGCCATCGGGCCATTGCACCCTGATTTCGGCCCGCTCGGACGTGCCGAGACCGACATGGATCCAGCCTGAATGACCCGAGGCGTCGCCGCCGCCGACGTCGTTGAAGCGCGTCTGTGTGTGCAGCCCCGTCTTGATCGAAATCTTCGCGCCGACCGCGTTGCGGTTGGGGCTGGGCTCGACGAGCCTGATCTCCGTCCAGTTGCCCATCGGCAGCGGCGGCTCGTCGCCGTTCTTGGCGCCGAGATTGCGGAACAGAAGCGCGTTCCCGCCGCGGTTGACCTGCAGGATGTCGAGATCGCCGTCGAGATTGAAATCGGTGATCAGCGCTCCGCGCCCCTTGATGTCACGGGCGATGCCCGACAGGTCGCCGGCCTCGGCGAACTTGCCGTTCCATTGGCCGAGCAGGAGATTGCTCGGGTCGTTGGCGGCGAAGTCCTGCATCTGCTCGACATTGCCCTTGGAGACGAAGATGTCGCTGAGCCCATCGTTGTTGAAGTCGGCGAACTCGGCGTGCCAGGCGGTCGAGGGCCGCTTGTCGCCGCCGGTATAGGGAATATGCGCGGTCGCCCCAACCTGCCCGGCGATGTCGCGATAGACCGGCAGTTCGCCCCGCCCCGCCTCCTCGGGGTCGAGTTCCTGCAGCTTCTCGTCGCCCATCGAGGTGAGGAAATATTGCGGATAGCCGGTGCCCATCGGGTCGCCCTCGGCGATGCCCATGCCGTAGATGGTCAAGTGCCGCCAGCCGTCGGCGCGGGTATAGAGCCTGGGCGCCTTGCCCGGCTCGATGCGCCACATCTGCTCTTCGCCGCCGCGATAATATTGCCGGTCGTTGGAGACCCGCAGCGACGGCTCGCCCGACTTGTTCCAGTCGGTGAACAGCATGGAGAGCGCGCAGAAGCCGGGCGCGAGCGGGGTGCGCACCGAATAGTCGGGCGTGTCGCCGCTTTGCGGGCGGTAGAGCGAGTTCTCCTCGCAGGTGCCCCAGGGCGAGCCGGGGGCGTCACGGTCGACATAGTGGCCGATGGCAAGCGTCGGGAACTTCTGCCCCGGCTCCCAGATGGCGGAAAAGGCAGTGGTCCAGCCGGGATCGCCGTCGAAATTCCATTCGCGATTGGCGAGCGTGAACGTGCAGTCAGGGCCGCCCTTCAGCATGAGATTGCCCCCGACCCTGAGGACGAACAGGTCCATGTGGCCGTCGCCGTCGATGTCGATCGGATAGGCGCCGATGACGTTGGTGAGGAGCTTGGGGTCAGCGCCGATGTCGAGTTTCTTCTCCTCGAATTTGAGCGGCCCGCCGCGCCTGGATTTGTTGACGAACAGTTTCGCCGGATTCTTGCCGCCAGCCAGGAACACCGAGGGAAAGCCCGAGCCGTCGCAGTCGAGCGCCGCGCCGCCGCCGCCGACGAAGAATTCCCACGGGCCGTCGTAGACGTTGCGAAGGCCGGCGGCCTCCGCCTCTTCATGCATGAGCGGCACGTCGCCGAGCGGCTTCTGCCGGCCGCTATCGGCGTGCGCGGCCGCGGCCGAGGCCATGAGCGCCGCTAAGCAAAGGACAAGGCGCATCACGGCGCCTCGATGATTTGCGAGCGCAGAAACGCGACGACGCTGTCGCGCTTCACGGGATCGAGCGCCACATAGGCGTCTCGGGCGAAGCGCGCCTCGCCCCCGTGCGCCGCGATGATCTCGTCGAGCATGCGGAAGTCGCCGCGATGGCCATAAGGGGCGGTCGAGCCGACGCCCCACAGGCGGGGCGTGAGGAACACGTCGCGCTCGACGAAGCGCTGCGCCTGAAGCTCGTTGCCGAGGGCGTTGACCCGCTCGTCGACGATGAGATGGCGCTTGAGATCGCTGAACAGCGGGATGAGCCATTCGCCCTTGTCGTTCTTCTTCAGGCGCTTGGCGAAAGGCTGCTCGGACAGGTCGATGACGATGCCCTTCTTGACCTCGCCCGCGCGCAACGTGCCGGCCATGTCGTAAGGCGCGGGGTCGGTGAACGCGAGCGACTTGAGCGGGAGCGTCGCGCGATGGCAGGAGGCGCACCCGATCTCGTCGAAGGTCTTCTCCCCCGCCGCGGCTGCGGCGCGCCAGTCGTCAGGCAGGTCCGACTTCACGCTCGGGGGCGGGCGGGTGGCGATGAAGGCGACCAGCGCCGACACGTCGCCGGCGCTGACCGCGTCGGGAACGCCGCTCTCGTCAAAGTCGTGGCTGCCGGTCCAGCGGACGCCGAAGCGCTCAGTCGTCTCGATCCCGAAATGGGCGTTGAGCGCGTTGTTGACGAACTGGCGCAGCGACCCGAAGACGCCCTTGCGGCTGAACGGACGCAAAATGAGGTCGGCGTCGACGCCTTCAACGCCGTCGAGATCGACCATGCCGTCGGGATGGGCGACCAGCGCGCCGAAGCGCACGCCCTTGGTCTCGAGGTCGGCCCGCACGTCCTTGCCGTTCGCGCGCGCCTCGCGCACCGCCGCGTCCCGCTCCGCCCGTAGGTCCGCCGTCATCTCGCGAGCGAGGAGCTCGATGAGCCCCGCGCCCATCAGCGAGACGGACTTGCGCTCGCTGGAAAAGGACGGGTCGGTCGTGTCGAAGGCTGCATTCTCGAAGCCTTCCGAGACGAAAGCGTCGGAGGTGAAGTCGGCCGAGGCGCCGAGGACGGGATCGTTGTGGCAGGCGAAGCAGGAACTGCTGTCGGGGCCGCTGAGGCGCGAGAAGGCCGGGTTGGCGCCGACCCTGACCTTGGTCGGCACGATCGCCTGCGTCGCTTTCGGCCGTCCCGCCCCGTCGACGGTGGTGAATTTCCCCTTGAACAGCTCGCGCCCGCGCTCGATCAGGCCAGGAACGGCTGACGCCCCTTCGGCGGCGACCGCGTCGAAATCGAGATGCGATCCGGGAGTGAAGACGCGCTCGTCCCAGCTTCCGCCCGACGCCGCGCCGGCCGCGCACAGGGCTAAGGCGGCGCATAGAGCCATCGACACGCCCAAAAGCCGTCTCATGACCCTCCCGCCGTTCTTGTCGAAAGGCGCGGCCAGCGCGCCCCAAAGCGCCATCCTTCTCACGCGCGGGGCGGGCGCTGCAAGCCCGGCGAACGAAGCCGAACCTAGTCCATTTGGCGCATTGACAGCCGCAGCGCGGCTGACCATTGTCCCGGCTGCGGAAATTGTCCGGCTTCGGCTGGCGGCGCGCGCTTTCCGCCGCCGTCGCCAGGTCCGCGAGTTCTAGGGGAGGGAATCGATGAAATCACTAATAAATCTGGCGGTCGGGGCGGCTTTGCTGGCGTCGGCGAGCGTCGTCTCTTTCGCCGCTTTGGCCAAGGAACTGACGGTCGGCGTCTCGTGGTCGAACTTCCAGGAGGAGCGCTGGAAGACCGACGAGGCGGCGATCAAGAAGGCGCTCGCCGCGCACGGCGCCAAATACATCTCCGCCGACGCGCAGGCTTCGCCAACCAAGCAATTGACCGACGTCGAGGACCTCATCTCCAAAGGCGCAAACGTCCTCATCATCCTCGCCATGGATTCGGAGGCGATTCTGCCCGCGGTGAAAAAGGCGAACGACGAGGGTATCCCGGTCATCGCCTACGATCGTCTGATCGAGAGCCCGAACGTCCTCTACATCACTTTCGACAACGTCGGCGTCGGCCGCATGATGGCCAAGGCGATCGAGGCCGCGAAGCCGGCCGGCAATTACGCCTTCATTAAAGGCGACAAGGGCGATCCGAACGCCGACTTCCTGTTCTCGGGGATCATGGAGATCCTGAAGCCCGCGATGACCGCCGGCAAGATCAAGAACATCGGCATGTCCTACACCGACGGGTGGAAGCCGGACAACGCGCAGAAGAACATGGAGCAGATCCTCACCAAGAACAACAACAAGGTCGACGCGGTGGTCAGCGAGAACGACGGCATGGCCGGCGGCGTCGTCGCCGCGCTTGCCGCGCAGGGCATGGCGGGCTCGGTGCCGGTGTCCGGCCAGGACGGCGACCACGCGGCGATCAACCGCATCGCGCTGGGCACCCAGACCGTCTCGATCTGGAAGGACGCGCGCGATCTCGGCAAGGAGGCCGGCGACGCGGCGGTCGAACTGGGCGCCGGCAAAAAGATGACGGCTATTGCCGGCGTGAAGCCATTCACCGGCGGCGCCAAGGGCGTCAAGGTCAATGGCATTCTCTTGACCCCGCTCCCCATCACCAGGGCCAATCTCAACGTGATCGTCGATAAAGGCTGGATCACCAAGGCGGAGGTCTGCAACGGCGTGAAGCCAGGCACGGTCAAGTTCTGCGGCTGAGTTGACCGCCCCGGGTTGAAGTGGAACAACAAAGGGCCGCGTCGCTCGCAAGGCGGCGCGGCTTTTCATTTAAGCGCAGCCCAAACCAGACGCGACGACGGGCTGACAGGGAGGGAGCATGGTCTCCGCAGCGTCGGCCGCGACCGCAGCGGCTTCAAACGAGCCGGCCCTCCGGCGGCTGTTGAGAGCCACTGAGGTCGACACCCGCCTCTTGGGCATGATCGCGGCCTTGCTGCTGATTTGGTTCGGCTTCCACCTCTTTGGGTTTCTGGCGAACGGGGTTCCCCTCTCGCATTTTTTTGCAAACGACAGCGGCTTATTCATAACCCCGCGCAACCTTTATAACCTCAGCGTCCAGGCCTCATACATTGTCGTGATGGCCACCGGCATGGTGCTGGTCATCGTCATGCGCCACATCGACCTTTCGGTGGGATCGATTGTGGCCTTTGTTTCGACGATCGTCGGTGTGACGCAGGTGAATCTTCTGCCGCCGTATCTCGGCCTCAATCACCCGGCGATCTGGATTCTCACTCTGATTCTGGCGCTCGTCCTCGGCGCAGCGATCGGCGCCTTCCAGGGCTCGCTCGTCGCCTATCTCGGCATTCCCTCCTTCATCGTCACCCTCGGCGGCCTCCTTTTCTGGCGCAGCGCCGCCTGGCTGGTCACTCAGGCCAAGACGATCGCGCCGCTCGACGACCGTTTCGCGCTGATGGGCGGCGGCCCGCACGGCTCGGTCGGGGCGACGGCGAGTTGGGCGGTCGCCGTCATCGCTTGCGCGGGCATCCTCTTTTCGCTGTACGCTGGGCGGCAGCGGCGGGCGCGGTTCCGCTTCCCGCAGCGGCCGATGTGGGCGGAATATCTCATTGCGATCGTTGGCTGTTTCATCGTCCTCGGCGCGACCGCGATCGTCAACGCCTACCCCTGGCCCGAGCGGGTGGCGGCGAAATACGCCGCCGACAACAATATCGTCGCGCCGGCAGGCGGTCTGTTCATCTCCACCGGCTACGCAATCCCTGTCCTGATGGCGCTCGGCGTCGGCCTGGTCATGACCTTCATCGCGAGGCGCACACGCTTCGGGCGCTATGTGTATGCAACGGGCGGCAATCCCGAGGCGGCTGAGCTCGCGGGCATCAACACACGGCGGCTGACCGTCATGGTGTTCGCGCTCATGGGGCTGTTGGCCGGTGTCTCCGCCTGCATCGAGTCCGCGCGCATCGACGCGGCCACCAACGCGCTGGGCGAACAGGACGAACTCTACGTTATCGCGGCGACGGTGATCGGCGGGACCTCGCTCGCCGGCGGCATCGGCACCATCTACGGCGCGATGATCGGCGCCCTGGTCATCTGGTCTCTGCAATCGGGCATGGTGCTGCTCGGCGCCGACGCCGCCTGGCAGACGATGGTGGTCGGCGCCGTTCTGGTCGGCGCGGTCGGCATCGACACCTACTACCGCCGCAGAACCGCCAAGGGCTGAGAAAAATGGACGCGAACGCGCAAACCCCACTGGTCGAGATGAAGGACATCTCGATCGCCTTCGGCGGGCTCAAGGCCGTCGACCGCGCTTATCTCGATTTGTATCCCGGCGAGGTGGTGGGCCTGCTCGGCCACAATGGCGCCGGCAAGTCCTGCCTCATCAAGATCCTGTCCGGCGCCTACAAGCGCGACTCGGGACAAATCCTCATCGACGGGCGGGAGGCCAAGATCGACAACCCGCGCGACGCCAAGCATTTCGGCATCGAGACGGTCTACCAAGCGCTCGCGCTCGCCGACAATGTCGACGCGGCCTCGAACCTCTATCTCGGCCGCGAGCTGCTCACCCGCTGGGGGACGCTCGACGACGCCTCGATGGAGGCTGAGGCGCGCAAAGTGATGGGGCGGCTCAACCCGAACTTCCGCCGCTTCAAGGAGCCGGTGATCGCACTCTCCGGCGGCCAGCGCCAGTCGGTCGCCATTGCCCGGGCGATCCATTTCAACGCCAAGGTCCTGATCATGGACGAGCCGACGGCGGCGCTGGGCCCGGCGGAGACCGCGCAGGTCGGCGAGCTCATCAAGCAGCTCAAGGCCGAGGGCATCGGCATCTTCCTCATCAGCCACGACATCCATGACGTGTTCGACCTCGCCGACCGGGTGACGGTGATGAAGAACGGCCAGGTGGTCGGATCGGGCCGCGTCGAGGACATGACGAAGGATGAGGTGCTCGGCATGATCATCCTCGGCAAATGCCCCGCGGGCGCGATTCCCGGTCCTGGCGCGATGACGAATTGAGGGCCTCGCCCCCGCAGTCGACGCAATCGGCCATCGCGTCTACAAAGCGCGGCCGCTTATATCGCGAAGCGCTCGAGCCAGTCGCGGCAGAGCCTGGGATCGAGACCCTCGCCCGCGATCCAGTCCGCGTCATAGTACGTGCCAAGATAGCGCTCCCCTGGATCGCAGACGAGGGTGACGATCGAGCCCGCGCGCCCCTCCGCGATCGTCTCCTCGGCGAGGGTGAGCGCGCCATAGACATTGGTTCCGGTCGAGCCGCCGCACTTTCGGCCGATGACCGTCTCGAGCCAATGGATCGCGGCGATCGAGGCGGCGTCGGGCGCGCGGATCATCCGGTCGATGACGCTCGGGATGAAGGATGCTTCGACGCGCGGGCGCCCGATCCCCTCGATCCGCGAACTTCGGTCGATGCGGAGAGTCCTGTCGCCGGTCGAAAAGGAATCGAAGAACACCGAGTTCTCGGGATCGACGACGCAGAGCCTCGTCGCCGCGAGCGCCTGCTGGCGGTAGCGGATATAGCGGCCGATCGTCGACGACGTACCGCCCGTGCGGTTGAAGTCGGCTTCGATCAGGCGAACCGCGTCCTTGACCCAGTCGCGGTCGATGCCAATGGGCTGCGGTCGCGCATTTCGACGGGCGGCGCGGAGCGGGAGGTCAAACCGTGATGCTCCTCATCGATTGAGCGCCCGCGGGCCGCTGACGAAAAGATTGCCCCGGACATAGAATCTGAGCGGATTGTCAGCCGCGCGGGTAATCCCA
>DATGHB010000260.1:0-5745 GCA_035308265.1 Roseiarcus sp. | reverse complement strand
CCATCATGCCCTGGCGCCACCAGTTCATGACCAAGGGCTCGATGGTCTTCAGGCCCGGTCGGTTGAAGCCATAAAAGGGGCCAGCCGGCAGGTCGTGGTAGAACTTGGCGCGGTTGGCGGCGAGCCGGCTCTGGAGATCGTCGAACACGCTCTTCGGCAAGCCTTGCGGATTGGCCGGGGTCTTCACCATCAGCGGCGGCACCGCGCAGAGTAACGCCGCCTTAGCGACCCGGCTTTCACCATGCCGCGCCAGATAGTGCGCGACCTCGCCGCCGCCGGTCGAGTGGCCAACGTGGATCGCATCCTTGAGATCGAGGTGTTTGGTCACGGCCGCCAGGTCGTCGGCATAATGGTCCATGTCATGACCGGCGCCGACTTGGGCCGACCGGCCGTGGCCGCGCCGGTCATGCGCGATCACACGATAGCCGTGAGCGAGGAAGAACAGCATCTGCGGATCCCAATCGTCCGCGGACAGCGGCCAGCCATGGCTGAACACGATCGGTTGGCCGCTGCCCCAGTCCTTATAAAAGATCTCGACGCCGTCGCTCGTCGTCACTTTGGGCATGAGTTAGCTCCTCGCGGGCAATCCGGAAGCTGAGGCTTCCAGCTGCGAAACGCTATCGGATGAAGCGGACGAACGCGACCGACAAAATGACGGCCGACGGCCTTGCTCTGAGATGGGCTAGGTCAGCGGGCGGTCAGGTCGCCTCGCAACCGCGACGGCCAAAAAGGCCCCAGCAGAAAGCGCCGCGCAGAGCAAGTCCTGCTCCGCGGACGAGCGCGCGAACGCCATCGGTCATGGCGGAACTCAAGCCGCCGACGCCGTAGCGGTCGAGCGGCGCGAGATGCGCGTGGAGGTCGTCAATCTTGAGCCGCGTCGACAGCGGCGAGTTCCCCCGGTGGAGGTTCGGCGAGCCGAGCATGACATGTCTCCAAGGATTTTGTTTGATCAACAGAATACAGGCCGGGTCTGACCGCAATGTGACGGCTCTCTGACCTCAATGGGTTTTGAACGAGACGGTTTCGCGAGCGGCCGCGCCCACTGGGCCGGCGGCGACGCCGCCTCCGGCAGCCGCCCTCAGGCCCACTCGCCTTTGCGGAAGACGGGCGTGCGCGCGCCCTTCGCATCGACCCCGTCGATGTCGAGCTTGTCCGATCCGATCATCCAGTCGATATGGATCATGCTCTTGTTGCCGCCCTGCGCCGCGATCCGCTCGGGCGAGAGCTTGGCGCCGTCGACGAAGCATTTCGCGTAGCATTGCCCGAGCGCGATGTGGCAGGCGGCGTTCTCGTCGAACAAAGTATTGAAGAACAGGAGGCCGCTCTTCGAGATCGGCGAGGAATGCGGCACCAGTGCGACTTCGCCAAGACGGCGCGCGCCCTCGTCGGTGTCGAGCACTTTTTTCAGGACGTCCTCGCCGCGCTGAGCCTTCGCCTCGACGATGCCTCCGGCTTCAAACCGGACCGCGATGCCGTCGATCAGCGTGCCTTGATAGGAGAGCGGCTTGGTGCTGACGACATGGCCGTCGACCCGGTGCGCGTGGGGCGTGGTGAACACCTCCTCGGTCGGGATGTTGGGATTGCAGACGATCCCGTTCTTCGCTGTCGCGGCCCCGCCCTCCCACGCGTGGCCGTCGGCAAGGCCGATGGTGAGATCCGTTCCCGGCCCGGAATAATGGAGGGCGTGAAATTTCCTCGCGTTCAGCCATTCCGTCCGGCGGCTCAGCGCGGCGTTATGCACGCGCCAGGCGGCGACCGGATCGTCGTTGTTCACGCGCGAAGCGGAGAAGATCGCCTCCGCTAGCTTGCCGACCGCGACCTCCTCCGCGTCTCCCGGAAAAACCCGCTTCGCCCAGGAGGCGGTCGGGAATGCCACGATGTTCCAGTTGATGTCGAAACCCGCGATCTTCTCCAGCGCCGGCTGATAGGCGATCGAATTAGCCTTGTTGGCGCGCGCAACCTTGGCCGGGTCTTCCTGCGACAGAAGCATCGGGTCTTCGCCGACGATGGCGAGCCGCGCGGTGTTGGCCGCGAACGCCTTGCCGACGCCCTCATAGAGCCAGGCCGGCGCGCGGTCGAAGCTCAAGTCCGGCGCGAACCGATAGCGCGCGAGCGTCATCTCCTCGTCGGAGAGGATCGGCGTCACCAGCCCCGCGCCCGCCCTGTATGCTTCAGCGGCGATCCGCCGCGCCAAGGGCAGCGCCGCGACCGGCGCGGTCAGAAAGAGGTCTTGGCCAGGCTGAAGCCTCAAACCCACCTTGACGGCGGTAGCGGCCAGCCGCTCGATCTTCTCAGGGTCGATCGAGGGGAAATTGCGCTGATGAGTGGTCATGTGCGGGCTCCGGCGGATGTTGATCTTCAGGATGATCCTGCCGACGACTATAGGCTGGCGCGGAGGCGCCGAGAAGGAGCGGGCGTTCGGCCTGCCCGATATGGAGCTTCGCGCTGAAGGCCGCCCGCCTGCATGCAGCTCCGGATCAGCGCGCGCGTTTGGGGTGGGGTTGGGTCTTGTCGCCGGCGGACAGGAGCTGATCGTACAAGCGATCGATCTCGTTGGACTGGTCCGACGAGAATTCATGCCCGCCTCCCAGGTCGCCCCGGTTGGGCTGGCGGTTGAACCCATTCTGAATCGGCCAGTTCCCGTCATGGGCCGGGGAGCGCTCCGCGGCCATGCCGCGCTCAGCAAGGAAGGCGAGCGCCCCGACCAGCGCGAAGGCGAAGAGGGTTTTGTGAGACATCGCAGGGCTCCTCGGTCTGGGCAGAGGCGCTGCTACAAGCGGCTCAAGAAACGAGGCTTCAAACGTCGCACGACATATATGCTTCCCCGAAACATATGCCTTGTCGTCTCAAACCGGAGCCCCCGCTACCTTCACAAATCGGCGCCTTCGGGTGCGAGCGGCCTGAGGGTGAGGCCCACGGCGAGCGATCCTGACGACCTCTTAGAGCCGCCGTCGGGACCGGCGGCTCGGCCCCGCCTCCTTGGTCGAGGCCTCTTAGTATGGCCGGAAATGGATCTTAACCACGGTTGGAGGGCGAGCGGCTGCGATGCTGGGGAGTGAAAAATGGTGACGTGGGACCGTGTCGCGCATGCTGACGTTGTGCGCGCGATCAAGGACTATGACCGGCTCGGGCCCGAGCGGTTCTTCGCCGAGCATGGCTTCGCCCCGACCACGACCTATGAGCTCGCCTGGGAAGCGCGCCTTTATCCGCCGAAGGCGATCCTGGGCGCAGCCTATGAGTTCGCCACCGGCAAGCGTCTTGCCTCCGGCGACTTCGAAGGCGGCAAGTCAGGAGCTGTCAAGGTGCTGGGAGAGCTCGGATTCACCGTCCGGGAGAAGCGCCGATCGCCCAGGTAGACGGGATCGTCCCGCCCCATCGCCGCCCCCGCCCGGAGCCTATTCCGCGGCGTCCCGCCGGGGCGACGCGTTGTCGAGCGCCTGGCCCAGGTCCTCGATCAGATCGTCGGGGTCCTCAAGGCCGACCGACAACCTGAGCAGGCCAGGCGCGATGCCGAGGGCCGCCCGCTGCTCGGGCTTGAGCCGGTGGTGGGTTGTCGTCTCCGGATGGGTGACGAGGCTCTTGGCGTCGCCAAGATTGTTGGAGATGCCGATGATGGAGAGCGCGTTAGCGACCCGGAACGCCCCCGCCTTGCCGCCCAAAACCTCGACCGCGAGCATCGTTCCTCCGCCCTCCATCTGCCGCCTGGCGAGAGCCGCCTGCGGATGATCGGCGCGGCCTGGGTAGAGAACGCGCTTGACCGCGGGGTGCTGGCTGAGGAAATCCGCGATTTTGCCTGCGCTCCGCGTTTGCGCCGTCACGCGGACAGGCAGGGTCTCCAGCGACTTGAGCAGCGTCCAGGCGTTGAACGGCGAGAGGCATGGCCCCGTCTGGCGCAGGAAATTGTGGATATGGTCGGCGATGAACTTCTCGCTTGCCAGGATCACACCGCCGAGCACCCGCCCCTGGCCGTCGATGTGCTTGGTGGCGGAATAGACGACGCAGTCCGCGCCGAGCTTCATTGGGTGCTGAAAGAGCGGGGTCGCGAACACGTTGTCGACCACCAGCGTCGCGCCAGCCCGATGCATGATCTCGGCGACGGCGGCGATATCGACCAGTTCGAGCGTCGGGTTGGTCGGCGATTCGAGGAACGCCGTCTTGGTGTTCGGCCGTACCGCCGCCCGCCAGGCGTCAAGATCGGCGCCGTCGACAATGGTCGAGGCGACCCCGAAGCGCGGCAGAAGGTCCTCGACCACATAGAGGCACGAGCCGAACAGGGCTCGCGCGGCGACGATATGGTCGCCGGCCCTGAGCTGGCCCATCAGCGCGGCGGTGACGGCGGCCATCCCGCTCGCCGTCGCGCGCGCGGCCTCCGCGCCTTCGAGCAGCGCCATCCGGCGCTCGAACATCGAAACCGTGGGATTGGCGAAGCGCGAATAGATGAAGCCCGGATCGTCTCCCTTGAAGCGCGCCTCCGACAGCTCCATCGTGTCGTAGAGATACCCTTGAGTGAGAAACAGGGCCTCCGACGTCTCCTCGAATCGCGAGCGCAACGACCCGCCATGGATCAATTGCGTCGCGGGCCTCAGTGTTTTGGGATCGCGGGATTTACGCGGGCTCGTCATCGGTCAAGTCCTCCGCGCCAGCGGCGCCTGGTGGGCTTGAGATGAGGCGAGGTTTCGACGCGCCCCGATCTTTTAGCCCGTTGTTTAACGTGGCGGCAAGCCGATCGGCTCAAATGACCACGGACGGCGTAGCCTAGCGCCCGCGAAGTCTTGGCGTCAAGTCGGCGACGCGCTAACAATCGCGCCCGCCCCCTGAGGCTCGAGCCTTGCCGCCCCGAACGCCGCTTCCCCATATTCTCGATGCTGATGAACCGGCGGTGGCGGACGCCCTGTTCTCGGCGCCGTTCGGCCTGCTCGGACGGCAGAAGATCAAAGCGATGATCGGCCGGAAACTGATCCGGGCGGAGGTTCCGCTCGAATCGTCCCAGCTTCAGCCAGCGAGCCTCGATCTGAGGCTGAGCAAGGAAGCCTATCGCGTTCGCGCGAGCTTCCTGCCCGGACGCGGGACCGACGTTCGCGAGCGGCTCAAGAGCCTGAACGCGGAGCCGGTGTCGCTCGCGGGAAAAGGCGCGGTGCTGGAGAAGGGGATCGTCTATGTCGCGCGGCTGATGGAGCGGTTGGAGCTGAGGCCCAACCTCTCCGGCGCCGCCAACCCGAAGAGCTCGACCGGGCGCATCGACATCTTCACCCGCCTGATCGTCGATGGGGGCGAGGCCTTCGACGACGTGCCGCTCGAATACAAGGGCGAGCTCTGGCTCGAGATTTCGCCCCGCAGCTTCAGCGTCCGCGTCAAGGCGGGGACGAAACTGAACCAGGTCCGGTTCAGAAGCCGCCACCCCCAGCAACGGGACCGGCGCACCTTCTCGCTCGACGACGCCGACCTCCGCAAGCGCAACCTTGCCTCGCCCTTCATCGACGGCCCGCTCGACCTGCGCGAGGGCCTGGTGGTCCGGGTCGATCTCGGGGGCCTCGGAGAGCCCATCGTCGGCTACCGGGCGATCAGGAACAGCGACGTCCTCGATGTGAACCGCCTGAGCGGCTACCGGATCGAGGACTTCTGGGAGCCGATCCACGCCCGCGAGGATAAGCGCCTGATCCTCGACCCCGACCAGTTCTACATCCTGGCTTCGCGCGAGAAGGTGCAAATTCCCTCCGACCTTGCGGCGGAAATGGCGCCCATCGA
>DATGHB010000259.1:0-3078 GCA_035308265.1 Roseiarcus sp. | reverse complement strand
CCCATCGTCGAGGAAATCGGGCTCATGGAGGAGATGGGAGCGGCCATCCTGAGGCGCGCGTGCAGGGCGTGCGCGGAATGGCCGGAAGAAGTCAGCGTCTCGGTCAATCTGTCATCGACCCAGTTCCGCAGCGGGCATCTCGAAGACACGATCATGAGCGCGCTCGCCGCCGCCAGGCTCGCGCCCGAGCGGCTCGACCTCGAAATCACCGAATCGATCCTGCTCGAGGATCGGGGCGACACGCGACGCACGCTGCAGGCCTTGCGCACCCAGGGCCTGCGCATCTCGCTCGACGATTTCGGAACCGGATATTCGAGCTTGAGCTACCTGCTCAGCTTCCCGCTCGACCGGATCAAGATCGACCGCTCCTTCACCATGGGGCTCGGCATCCAGGAACGCGCCTCGGTGCTGGTCGAGGGCGTTTCCGCCATGAGCCGCAGGCTTGGCATGACGGTGCTGATCGAGGGGGTGGAGACGGCAAAGCAGCTGAGAATGATCGAGACCCTGGGCACGATCGCCGAGGCGCAAGGCTACCTGTTCAGCCGTCCGGTCCCGGAAAAGGACGTGGCCGCGCTTCTCGGGCGCGATTTTGCCGTTCAGGCGGCGTGAGGCGCGGCGGCGGCTTGGGTCCATTGGCCAGATCGAAGCGGTGTTCAGTTTTGCTCACGATCACATGTTTTCAAGGGTTAAGCTCATTTTTCTGCACCGCGATTCAGTCCTTATAATACGGTGACAGTTTACCAAACCTCTAATTTCACCTTCGGCTTTGGCCCGCGTCGCCTGGGGCGCGGGTCGCGGCCGGTCGCATCGGCGAGGCGATCGAGAAAGGCCGGCGAGCCGACCGGGCGGCCGATCGTCTCGGCGGCGCGCAAGGCGGAGACCGCCTCGTCGGACGGCGCCGTCTCGATCAGGTCGGCGAAGCGCCCGCCGGCGCGCTCGATCAGCGGGGCGACGCTGACCAGGGCGTCGTCCTGGGCGGCGAGATGCGCGCCCACGCTCGACCAGCGCCAGTCCTCGGGCCGCTCGACCAGATGCGCCCGGACCGGGTTCAGCGCCACATAGCGCGCCGCCGTCATCAGGTGCTCCTCGTCCATCGCGACCGACCCGAACCGCGCCTGGAACAGATGCCCGGTCACCCCGAGCCGCGCATTGATCGCCGTCGAATAGCGCCGATGGGTCTCGCCGAGCGCGCGCCCGAGCGATTCCGGCCGGTCGGGGACGAGAATGAGATGGACGTGGTTCGGCATCAGGCAATAGGCCCAGCAGGCGACGCCCTGCTTGCGGCACTGGCCCGCAAGCAGGCGGCGGTAGAGCGCATAGTCGTCGTCGCTGAAGAAGATGCGCTCGCGCCGGTTGCCGCGCTGGGTAACGTGATGCGGCAGGCCGGGAGCGACGAAGCGGGCGATGCGGGCCATGCGGACCTCGGGAGGCAGCGGAATTTGCAGCCTACCGGGATTTGGAAATTAAGTAAAGTGTCACCGCAACCCCACCGCAACCCACCCACCGCAACCCACCGCAACCTCGTCTCTCTTGAACTTCGCTTGCGTGTTTGGTCCGACGGGACCGTTTCCAGACATGCCGACTCGGGCGTTGTAAGCGCCAGTCTTCGCCCACGCCCTACCCGCCCTTGAGCGCCTGGACCAGCGCCTGCGCGGCGGCGGAGTCCCATTTGGCGCCGCCCTCGACGGAGGCCAGTTCGCAGCCGTCCTTGTCGATGACGAGGGTCACCGGCAGGCCGAGCGCCTTGCCGTCGCGGCGCAGGGTTTCGAAGGCGTCGCCGCTCGGATCGGCGTAGCGGACAAGCGTCTTGACGCCGATGCTGTCCAGGAAGGCGGCTCGCTTCTCGAGCCTTGCGGTGTCGACATTGACCGCCACCACCTCGAACCCTGGCCCGCCCTTGGCGGCTTGAAGGCGGTCGAGCGCCGGCATCTCGGCCCGGCAGGGGGCGCACCAGGTCGCCCACAGGTTGAGCAGCACCGCGCGGCCGTGAAAATCGGCGAGCGTCGCCTTGCCGCCATCGGGGCGCTCGAAGGCGAAGGATTCTGGCCTGCGGGGCTCGCTCATGACTTGCAGCGCCGAAAGGTCGCCGGTGGCAAGGGGCTTGAGCCTGGCGGCGAGCCTGGCGGAATCCACGGGGCAGCCGCCCCCGCCCTTGCCGGCCGGCTTAAGCGTCCCGTATAGGACGGCGAAGCCCAGGACCGCCGCGACAAACGCCCCGGCGACGGGCGCAAGAACGCGCCGCCGGCGCGGCTCACTATCGATCTTCGTCATGTCCTCTTTTCATCCGAGAGCACGCGCATGAGCAACACGATGTGGGGCGGCCGGTTCACCGGGCGCCCGTCTGAGGCGATGGAGGAGATCAACGCCTCGATCGACTTCGACCGCAAGCTCGCCGCCCAGGACATCCTGGGCTCCGAGGCCCATATCGCGATGCTCGCCCGCCAGACAATCGTCGAAGCCGCCGACGCCGAGGCGATCCTGAAGGGTCTTGCGCAAGTCAAAGGCGAAATCGAGGCCGGAACGTTCTCGTTCTCCCGCGCGCTCGAGGACATCCATATGAACGTGGAAAGCCGCCTTGCCGAGATTGTCGGCCCCGCCGCGGGGCGGCTGCACACCGCCCGCTCGCGCAACGACCAGGTCGCGGTCGATTTCCGCCTCTGGGTGCGCGACGCGATCGACGGCGCGCTCGCCCAGATCGCCGGGTTGCAGCGGGCGCTCGCAACCAAGGCGCTCGCATGCGCCGCCTTGGTCATGCCCGGGTTCACCCATCTGCAATCGGCGCAGCCGGTCACTTTCGGCCATCATCTCCTCGCCTATGTCGAGATGCTGGCGCGCGACGCCGGGCGCTTCAGGGACGCGCGCAGGCGGCTCAACGAATGCCCGCTCGGCGCGGCCGCGCTCGCCGGAACCTCCTTCCCGATCGACCGGGAGATGACCGCGAAAGCCCTCGGCTTCGACCGCCCGACCGCCAATTCGCTCGACAGCGTCGCCGACCGCGACTTCGCGATCGAGGCGCTCTCGGCGGCGGCGATCACGGCCGCGCATCTCTCCCGCTTCGCCGAGGAGATCGTCTTGTGG
>DATGHB010000258.1:0-6205 GCA_035308265.1 Roseiarcus sp. | reverse complement strand
CCTCGCGAAAATGATTCGTTTTCCGCGAGGCGAGCGGCGCTCAAGCGGAGCGCCAGGAAAAGACGGAAGGGTCGCGACGATGAAATTCGAGCGCTTGCGCCTGACCGGCTTCAAGAGCTTCTGCGACCAGGCCGAGTTCAGAATCGAGCCGGGGCTGACCGGCGTCGTCGGGCCGAACGGCTGCGGCAAGTCCAACCTGGTCGAGGCGCTCCGCTGGGTGATGGGCGAAAGCTCGTTCAAGGCCATGCGCGGCTCGGGCATGGAGGACGTGATCTTCTCGGGCTCGGGGCGCCGTCCCTCGCGCAACAACGCCGAGGTCGGGCTCGTCCTCGACAATTCCGACCGCCGCGCGCCCGCCGCCTTCAACGATTCCGAGCGGATCGAGGTGACGCGGCGGATCGAGCGCGACGCGGGCTCGACCTATCGCGTCAACGGCCGCGAGGTGCGCGCCCGCGACGTGCAGCTCCTGTTCGCCGACGCCTCGACCGGCGCGCGGTCGCCCTCGCTGGTGCGCCAGGGCCAGATCGGCGAGATCATTTCCGCCAAGCCCCAGGCGCGCCGCCTCATCCTGGAAGAGGCCGCCGGCGTCTCCGGCCTCCACTCGCGCCGCCACGAGGCCGAACTCAGGCTCAAGGGCGCCGAGGACAATCTCGTCCGCGCCGAGGACGTCTTGCAGCAGATCGACGCCCAGGTCGATAGCCTCAAGCGCCAGGCGCGCCAGGCGAACCGCTACCGCGATCTCGCCGGCTCGATCCGCCGCTGCGAGGCGCTGGCGCGCCTGATCGCCTGGCGGGAGCACGAGGCGGCGTTCGCCGAGGCGCGCCGGCGGCTCGACGCCGACCTGATCGAGGTCGCCGAGCGCACCCGTGCGCAAGCCGAGGCCGCGCGCTTGCAGGCGATCGCCGCCGCCGCCCTCCCGGCGCTGCGCGAGGAGGAGGCGCGGCGAGGCGCGGCGCTGCACCGCATCAGCCTCGCCCGCGACGCGCTCGACGCGGAGGAAAGGCGCGCGAAGGAGCGCGAGGCCGAGCTCGAGCGCCGGATCGCGCAATTCGCCGGCGACCTTCAGCGCGAGGAGGCGCTGATCGCCGACGCCGCCGGCGTCATGGACCGGCTCGCGGCGGAAGAGGCCCAGCTTGCCGAGCAAGGCGCGAGCGCGGACCAAGAGGCGGCGCGCGCCCACGACGCCGAGGAGAGCGCGCAAGGGCGCCTCGCCGGCGCCGAAAGCGCGCTCGCCGAAGCGCAGGCCGCAGCCTCCGACCTTGCCGCCCGTCGCCGCGCGCTGGCGGACGCAGCCGGGGAAGAGGGGCGCCGCCTCGCGCGCCTCGAGGCCGAATATGCCGCAATCGAGCGCGAGAGGGGCGCGCTCGGCGCGGCGGCTTTCGAGGAGAGCGAGCGAGAGGCGCGCGCTCAGGAAATCGCCGACCTCGGCTTGGCGCTGGCTGGCGCGGAGCGCGAGGCGCTGGCGGCGGAAGAGCGCCATACGCATGCGCGCGAGATCGAGGCCGCCCGCCGCGCGCCTTTGGCCGAGGCCGAACGCGTGGGCCAGCAGCTGGACACCGAGGCGCGCACGCTCTCCAAGCTCCTCGGCTCGGATTCGAACGGGCCCTGGCCGCGGGCGGTCGACGCCGTCAGCGTCGCGCGCGGCTACGAGGCGGCGCTGGGCGCTGCGCTGGGCGACGATCTCGACGCCTCGATCGATGAGACGGCGCCGGCCCACTGGTCGCTGATCGCGCCCGCAAGCGAGGATCCTTCGCTGCCGGCGGGCGCGGAGCCGCTCGCCGAGCGGGTGGCCGCCCCGCCGGCGCTCGCGCGACGCCTGGCTCAGGTCGGGGTCGTCGAACGGTCGGACGGAAAGCGGCTCGCCATGGAGCTCAGGCCCGGACAGCGGCTGGTCTCGCTCGAAGGCGATCTCTGGCGCTGGGACGGCTTTGTCGCCGCCGCAGAGGCGCCGACCGCGGCCGCCCGCCGCCTCAGGGAAAAGAACCGGCTCGGCGACCTCGAGCGCGCGGCCGAGGCCGCGCGCCAGACGGTGGCGGGCCTGAGCGCCGAGGCGGCGAGCGCGGCGGAGGCGGTCCGCGAAGCCGCCGCTTTGGAAGCGGAATGGCGGAGCCAAGCCCGGGCCGCGCGCGCGGACTCGGACGCCGCCCGCGACGCCTTCGCCCAGTTCGAGAGCGCGCGCGCGCAAACCCTCGCCCGCCTGTCGGCGGTCGAGGAGGCCTTTTCGCGTAGCTCCGCCGCGCGCGACGAGGCCGCGGAGCGCAAGGCAAAAGCCGAAGCCGCGCTCGTCGAGCTTGGGGGAGGCGACGATGTCGCGCTCAATCTCGATGAGGCGCGCGCGGCCGCCCAGCAGGCGCGCGCCGCCTTCGCCGAAGCGCGGGCGGCCGCGCAGTCTCTCGCCCGCGAGGCGCAGGCGCGCGCCGAGAGGCAGGGCGCGATCGCGGCCGAGTCTTCGTCGTGGGGTGAGCGCCTGACCAAAGCGCAAGGCCGGATCGCCGAACTCGCCGAGCGCCGGGGGGAAGCGGAGCGGGAAAAGGCCGCGCTCGCCGGGGCGCCGAGCGATTTCGCCCGCGCGCGCGGCGCGCTGGCCGACGAACATGCGGAAGCCGAAGACGCGCGCAAGGGCGCCGCCGACGCGCTCGCGATCGGCGAAAGGGCGCTCGCCGACGCCGACCGCGCGGCGCGAGCGGCGCTGGAAGCGATGAGCGCCGCGCGGGAGGCGCGCGCCGCCTCCGAGGAGCGGGTCGAAAACGCGCGCGTGCGGGGCGAGGAGCTTCAGCACGCAATCCTAAGCGAGCTCGATTGCGAGCCCTCGGGCCTTATCGCCCTCGCCGGGCACAAGGACGGCGCGACCCTGCCGGGCCTCCCCGAGGTCGAGCGGAAGCTCGACAACCTGCGCCAGGAGCGGGAGAGGCTGGGCGCGGTCAACCTGCGGGCCGACGACGAACTCGTCGAGGTTCTGGGCGCCCGCGACAAGCTGATCGCCGAGCGCGACGATCTGACCGAAGCGATCAAGCGCCTGCGCGGCGCGATCGGCACGCTGAACCAGGAGGGGCGCGAGCGCCTGATCGCGGCTTTCGATGTCGTCAACGGCCATTTCAAGGATCTGTTTGCGACCCTGTTCGAGGGCGGACAGGCCGAGCTTCAGCTGATCGAATCCGACGATCCGCTCGAGGCGGGGCTCGAGCTTGTCGCCGAGCCCCCGGGCAAGAAGCCGCAGACGCTGACCCTTCTCTCCGGCGGCGAGCAGGCGCTGACCGCGCTTGCGCTCATCTTCGCCGTGTTCCTCACCAACCCGGCGCCGATCTGCGTGCTCGACGAGGTCGACGCGCCGCTCGACGACTACAATGTCGAGCGCTTCTGCGACCTCGTCGACGCGATGCGCAAGCGCGCCGACACCCGCTTCGTCGCCATCACCCACAACCCGATCACCATGGCGCGGATGGACCGCCTGTTCGGGGTGACCATGGCGGAGAAGGGCGTGAGCCAGCTGGTGTCGGTCGAGCTGGCGGAAGCGCAGGAGTTCGCCGAGGCGGGGTGAACACTATTCCGGTGGACGTGGCCAGCTGAGTTTTGGTGACCGTTTAAGGCTACTTAATTGAAATTCAACCAACTACTGGACTCACCATGATTAGTCCGGCTACTACGCTTGCATTTTCCCTTTACGAGAACAAGGGTATTTACGCTTTGTTGCTGGGTTCGGGAGTGTCGCGCGCGGCCGAAATTCCAACGGGATGGGAGATAACTCTCGATCTGATAAAGCGCATTGCTGCACTAGAACGTGCCGAAGAACAAGTTGACTGGGTCGCCTGGTATACAGAATATTTCAAAACTGATCCGACCTACTCATCCTTACTCGATAACTTGGCACCTACGCAAGATGAACGGCGCTCAATTCTGCATTCTTACATAGAGCCTACCCCAGAAGATTTTGTATCAAAGCGAAGATTGCCAACGAGGGCTCACCATTCGATTGCGAAACTCGTTCGGGATGGATTCGTTCGAGTTATTATAACAACAAATTTCGACAGGCTGATTGAAAACGCTCTTCGGGAAATCGGAGTCGCGCCAACCGTATTAAGCACCGTGGATGATATCAAAGGCGCAGTGCCATTAGTGCACAGTAGTTGCCTTATCATAAAAGTACATGGTGATTACCTGGACACGCGCATTCGAAATACAGAGCACGAACTTGCGTCATACGCGCCGGAAATGGATGAATTGCTTGACCGCGTTTTTGACGAATACGGTCTGATAGTTTGTGGATGGTCCTCCGATTGGGACGGTGCCCTTAGAGCAGCGATTACGCGCGCCCCGAATAGGCGCTACCCATTGTACTGGGCTGCACGTGGTGCGACTTCACATAACACAAATGATCTCGTTTCACACAGACGAGGAAAGATAATTCCGATTGCGGACGCCGACTCTTTTTTTGAAAGGCTTGCGAATGATGTTCTTCTTCAGGCTCAGATTGATTCAGCTCACCCAATAAGCGCGAAATTGTTAGTAGAGACCGCGAAGAAGTATTTAGTCCAACCACAGCTTACGATCTCACTTGATGACATGATCGCACGGGAGGCCAACGAACTCGAGTCGTTTTGTACTAAGTTTACACCGTTTCTAAATGTTTCATGGCCGAGTGAGAAATTTCCCACCTGGGTGGCTCAATTCGAATCAAAACTGGAGCCGCTGGCGAGGATATTCGGCGCCTTAGGGCGATGGGGCTCACCGGGCCGGTTTGGCGAGGCGAGAGCAATGATTGGACACTTCGCTCAGACCCGTCTTGTCAATGGGGACACAAAGGCGCTCGCCTTTCGCTCCTATCCATCGATCGTGTTGGCGTATTCCCTTGGTGTAGCAGCAGTAAGAGCAGGAAGATACAAAGAAGTGTATGAGATACTTACCCAACCGATCAAGAACGTCTATGACGGCAAAGAAAAGCCTTTTGTCCAAGAGTATTTCCCGGGAAGGTGGGAGGCCTCCGACGTGGCTGCCTGGGCGTTACTCCCCAACCTGCAGGGAGGTGGTTCAAAATACCCGATGAGTGTTCATCTAAAGAAGGAATTAAGATTGTGGTGTGTGGATTACGCGCTCCCGCTGCATGAGTTCGATGCGACCTTCGAAAGATTTTAGTATATTGGGTGCTTGACTTATATAACGACACGTTACCCGAAGAATGACCTGATAAATAAGATTGGTGCCGCATTCGGACAGAAT
Organism: Roseiarcus sp.; assembly: GCA_035308265.1. Lineage (GTDB taxonomy): Bacteria > Pseudomonadota > Alphaproteobacteria > Rhizobiales > Beijerinckiaceae > Roseiarcus. Next base: position 991 of record DATGHB010000258.1, on the reverse strand, counting down.
TTTGCTTGGGCTCCGATGGGTACGTTTGCGGGCGGCCAAAATATTACCGTACACGATTTAATCGTGCGGGAAAAGGCGGCACTGTTGGCGGCCGGTTTCGCGGGTGGAGATCCAGAATACTTTGATTCAGCAATGCAAAGTATAGAGCAACAAAGTGACGTTACGAGAATGTACGCATAACCTGGCACCTGTCGGGCCGACTTGGATTTTGAGTCGACGGAAGCGATCGGCCGACGTGCCGCCACTGGCGCGCCGTGCTCGCGCCGTCATTGTTTGCTTCTCTTTTGGAACAGTCGCGCCTCGGGAGGAGTTTTGCGCCCGGAGCGCGCAATGCGCCTTTCTCGAGGAGGTTGCTCATGGAAGAGACTCTGATCAGCGAATATGCGCGCGGACTTAAGGACGCGCATGGCGATCGCGCCATCGCCGAGGCCGCCCAGCGCGCCGCCGAATGCGAGCGGATGAAGGACAAGGAGGAGGCCAAGACCTGGCGTCAGGTCGAAGCCGCGCTCAAGACGATGCAAGGTCCGGTCGCGAGCTAGGCTAAGGATCGCGCCTGTCGGGTGGCCTTTGCAGCGGCCATTTGGTCTTGCGCATATTTAACATAGTCATGATGTACTGCCCCGGGGTAACGCACGCAATTTTTCAGGCGAACCTAAAGGGGGTCCCAACCCACTGAAAACATTGGGCCGCAATCCTAAAACGAACCTAAGGCCAGCGCGCCGGCGAAAGCGGGCCGGCGCGCCCCTCCGCGCGCTTCTCAACCCCCGAAGTTCACCGCGCCGGCGAATCCCCCGGAAGCAATGCCGGCCTCGGCGACAAGGCGGCGAAGATCGGGCGAGGTCAGCGCCTTGAGCTCCGCCTCATAGAGATAGCCGGGCGCCGCGCCCACAAAGCCCGAGGAGGTCGCGGGATGGGCATAGATTTCGGTGACCCCTTCGGGCAAATGCGCGATGAGTCCCGCGAGCCGCGAACGGGTCATGGCGCCTGTGAA
>DATGHB010000257.1:0-2758 GCA_035308265.1 Roseiarcus sp. | reverse complement strand
CGGCGCCGGCTCGAAGAAGGACATCGAGGGCCGTATCGCCCAGATCAAGGCGCAGATCGAGGAGACCACCTCCGACTACGACAAGGAGAAGCTGCAGGAGCGGCTGGCCAAGCTCGCCGGCGGGGTCGCGGTGATCCGGGTTGGCGGCGCGACCGAGATCGAGGTCAAGGAGAAGAAGGACCGCGTCGACGACGCCCTCAACGCCACCCGCGCGGCGGTCGAAGAGGGGATCGTGGCCGGCGGCGGCGTCGCGCTCCTGCGCGCCAAGGGCGCGGTCTCCAAGCTCAAGAGCGAAAACGCCGATGAGCAGGCCGGCATCTCGATCGTGCTCAAGGCGCTGGAATCGCCGATCCGCCAGATCGCGGAGAACGCGGGCGCCGAAGGCTCGATCGTGGTCGGCAAGGTCAGCGAGCACAAGTCGCAGACCTGGGGCTTCAACGCCCAGACCGAGGAGTACGTCGACATGATCGAGGCCGGCATCGTCGATCCGGCCAAGGTCGTGCGCACCGCGCTCCAGGACGCCGCCTCCGTGGCGGGCCTGCTCATCACCACCGAGGCGATGGTCGCCGAAATGCCGAAGGACAAGCCCGCTCCGGCGATGCCGGGCGGCGGCGGCATGGGCGGCATGGACTTCTGAGCTCCCCGCGCTCAACAAGGAATGCGGAAAGGGCGGCCGAAAGGCTGCCCTTTTTGTTGTCCGCGCGATCGGCCCTTTTTGGGCGACAAGATCGCCGGGGGCTGGCGAATAGCGGCCACGACGCGGTAGAGTGCGCCCGCGCCGCGCAGCTCATCAGGCTGGATTGATTCGCGGGGCTTTCGACGGGGACCCGATCGGGGAGGAGAGACCATGAACATCATCACGCGCCGCAGTCTTATTCTTTCGGGGGCTGGTCTGGCGACCGCGGCCTTTGTCGCGCCGGCCGAAGCCGCGACCGGGTCGGTCGCCATGCACATCGCCAGCGCCGGTTTCATCTTCGGCGTGACCGGCGGCAGCGGCGCCTTGACCTTCCAGGGACGTCGATATCCGCTCAGAATCGGCGGCATCAGTGCGGGAGCCCTGATCGGCGTATCGGCGACCGATCTGGTCGGCACGGCGTCGAACCTTCATAGTCCGGGCGACATCGCGGGAATCTACTCCGCCGTCGGCGCCGGCATGTCCGTGGCGGGGGGCAGGAGCACCGCGCAGCTTTCCAACGCCAACGGCGTGAGGCTACGCCTTCACGGGCGTCAGGTCGGATTCAGCTTCTCGATCGACCTCAGCGGGATGAGCATCTCGCTCGCTTGAACCGAAGCCTTCTCGGCTCAACATGGAGTTCAGCCGGCGAGACTTCGCGGCCTTTATGCTCGGCGGCACGGCTGCGCTCGGCCTCGGCGGGCAGGCGGACGCTCAAAGCGATCCTCTGCCCTCGTGGAACGCCGGGCCGGCCAAGGACGCGATCGTCAAATTTGTCCGCGCGACGACTGACGCGGCGAACTCCAACTTCGTGCCGGTCGCGGAGCGCATCGCAACCTTCGACCAGGACGGCACGCTGTGGGTCGAGCATCCGGTCTATACGCAGCTCGTCTTTTGCTTCGGGCGCGTGCCGGCGCTCGTGAAGGCGAAGCCCGAGCTTGCCGAGGTCGAGCCGTTCCGCACCGTGCTCACGGGGAATCGCGAAGCGATCGCCAGGCTCGGCCTCGAGCCGCTCATGAAGATCCTCGCGGCGACCCTGACCGGCATGGACGTCGACACATTTCGCGACGAGGTTGCGAAATGGATCGGCGAAGCGCGAGATTCGCGCTGGAAGCGGCTCTACACGGAACTCGTCTATCAGCCGCAAATCGAGCTGCTCAAATATCTCCGCGGCGCAGGCTATCGCACCTATATCGTGACCGGCGGCGGGCAAGATTTCGTGCGCGTCTATGCAGAGCGGGTTTACGGAATCCCGCCCGAGCAGGTGGTCGGCACAGCGGGCGCCGTCAGCTACCAGTACGCCGCGGATGGCCGTCCGGTCCTCATCAAGGAGCCGAAGCTCCTCATCAACGACGACAACGCCGGCAAGCCCGAAGGCATCCATCTCGTAATCGGGCGCAGGCCGCAGTTCGCCTTCGGCAATTCGACCGGCGATAGGCAGATGCTCGAGTATACCAAGGCCGGCCAAGGCGTCCGGCTCGCGATGCTCGTCCTGCACGACGATGGCGAGCGAGAGTACGCCTACGGTCCTGCTCAGGGCCTGCCCGACACCAGAGTCGGCCGTTTTCCCCCGGAGCTTTACGATGAGGCGACGAAGGACGGCTGGATCGTCGTCAGCATGAAGAACGACTGGAAGCGCGTCTTCGCGTTCGACTAGCCTAACCCCTCGCCGCGTCTGCGAGTCTGCGCCACCAATGCTCGTTGCTCGCCCAATTCCAGCCCGCGGTCGGCGACGGCGAAGGCAGGACCCATAGCCGGGTTCCGCCGATGCGCTCTTCCTGCTCGCCGAAGGCGGCGGCGGGGCCCAGATACCGGCGCCCGGCGGCCAGGCTCGCGAAAGCGAGCCATACTGGCGCCGCGGCGGCGATCTTGGTGCGAAGCGCAGCGCAAGCGTCAGGCCCGAGCGCGCCGGGCGGCAGTTCGCCATCCATGCCGCTCGCGTGTTTGGCGATGTCGGTCAGCCCCAGGCCCCATTGCGTGACTTCGCGGTAGTCTTCCGGCCTCATGAGCCGCGGCGTGAGCCCGATCGCGTGGAGCGCCGGCCAGAACCGGTTCTGCGGATGGGCGTAATAGGCGCCGCGCCTG